>DATEND010000084.1:0-8391 GCA_035275245.1 Candidatus Eiseniibacteriota bacterium | reverse complement strand
ACCGTTCCCGAGCTACGCGAAAAGCACGCCCGCGGAGATCGCGTGCCCCTTCGAGATCGGCGTGCGGATCTGCCGCTCGATTTCGTGCAGGTAGTGGATCGCGCGCTCGCGCCGGACCCGCGGGGCCGGTATCCCTCCGCGGGGGAGATGGAGCGCGCACTCGCGGCGACCTTGGGCGCCGGGTCGCGCACCGACCATCCGAATGGCGCGGACGGTGCCCGACGTCGCGCCCGGCGCCGGGCCTACGCTGTCGCCGCCGTCGCGGCGACGCTGCTGGTCGTGGCGCTCGTCGTTTGGCCCAAGGGACCGCCACCGCCGGATCGCACCAAACGGTCCGCGGCTGGGCCTGCGATCGGCGGCCCCGGCGCGATGGCGCGCCCAACGCTCGACGTCACGGCCACGCTCTATCGCCGTTCGGGGGAACGCGACCAGCCGCTCCTGGCGGGCGGGCGCGTCGAGCCCGGCGACCAGCTCTCGATCGTGCTCCAGGGCAACGACTCGATGCATACGTACGTCTTCAACAAGGATGTCGCCGGGAGGGCATACGTCCTCTTCCCGATACCCGGCGTTTTGCCGACCAATCCGCTCTCGGCGGGCGTCCGCTACCGCCTGCCCGGACAGATGGGGGACAGCACTCTGTATTGGACGGTCACGAGCGTTGGCGGACGCGAGTCGATCGTGGCGATCGCCGCGCGCGCTCCACTCGACGAAGTGGAGCAATTGATCGCCCAAGTGCCGTCCGCATCCACCGATCGACCCGTGCAGCGTGGGACGGAGTCCACGCGGCCTCGGAACCTTCGCGGAATTGGCGGGCTCGTAAAGAGAGGCACCGTGTCGGAGGAGACGCGGCGGAGGCTCGACGAAATGGTTCGCGTGCTCACCGAACGGGCGAAGGCGAAGGGAGACGTCTGGGTCTGGGAAACGGAGTTCGAGAACCCGGCGCCCTAGGGCTACACCATCGCCACGAATGCCGCGATGTAGTCGCGCACCTCGCGCGTGTGGAGGAAATTGTCGCGGACGTGCTCGCGTCCTTCCGCGCCCAGCTCGCGGCGCAGGTCCGGGTTGTCCAATAGCCGGATCGTTTGAAACGCCGTCCCCTCGATCGAGTGGACCAAAAGCCCCGTCTGCTCGTGCAGCACCTGCAGCGGAATCCCGCCCACCGCGCTCGCCACGACCGCGCGCCGCTTCCAGAGCGCCTCGCTCACGGTCAGGGCGAATCCCTCCCGGAGCGACTTCTGGAGCACCACAGTCGACGCGCGCTGGAGCGCGTTGATCTCGAGATCCGAGCCCGGCGGTAGCTCGAGGATCGTCACGCCCGAAAGGCCCTTCGACTTCTCCCGGACCTCGGCCAGCACCTCCGCGCCTTCGGGATCGTCGCTCGCGCCGCCCCCGGCCAGGAGCAGCTTCGCGGAGCTTCGGCGCTTTCGGACGAGACGGTACGCCTCGATGACACCGAGCGGATCCTTGATCCGATCGAACCGCGAGATCTGCGTCATCCAAGAACCGCCCTCCAGCCCGAGCTTGTCGAGCACCGCGTCGACCTCGGCGTCGCCCATCTCCCGGTTCTTTTCCGCGAAGGGATCGATCGAAGGCGGGACGAGGAACGTCGGCAGGTCGAGCGGCGGCACGAACCCAATGTGCGAGAAGATCGCAGTGTCGTACTGGGCCACGAGGGGCCGCAGGAATTCCCAATATGCCTCGTCGCGGCGAGAGAGATCGATGTGGCACCGCCACATCCAATGCTGTCCCGGCTCGCGCCGATGCTCGATCAGGCCGGCCGGCTGCGGGTCGTGGATGAAGATCAGATCGCCGTCGAGCTCGAGGCGCTCCGCCTCGATGCGCGTGCGCTCGCGGTAGATTTCCTTGTCTTCCTCCGTAAGCGGCTCGACGTGGCCGTGGAACGCGTTGTGCATTCGCTTCGTGACGCCGAAGAAGCGGTCGTCGCCGCCCATCACTTCCCAGGTTGTAGGGACGCCGAGCTCGTTCAGGATCACCACGACGCGGTGGAGGATCTCCGCGACGCCGCCGCCCGTCTTTGTCGTGTTTACCATGACGATGCGGTGTCCCTTCAGACGGCGTGCAAGTGCCTCCAACGCGCGAAGCGTCCCGGATCCGACGACGGGTTCGTATCGGGCGAGCCAGCCGCCGGGCGGGGCCGCCGCGGCTTCAAGCAGGTCGCTCATGACGAGGGTCCCTCCTTTGGGGCCATGGCGGTGCCGTCCACGGTTTCCGGCGACATGCCGGCGGTGGGCGGCTCCGGCTCCGGCGGGCTCGACGCCGATTCACGGAGCCGCCCGGCCAACCGCGCGATCGTGGCGGTCGCATCGCGGCGCCGTTCCGCCTCGGGGGTCCCGGCCTTCTCCGCGATCCGGCGCCCGATCTGGGACCGCCGCCACCGCGTGCCGAGTTCGCGGCGCAACCGCTCGAGCGGCCGCCCCTCCGCCACCTCTTCCGCGGCCGCGCGTGCCATGCCCTTTGCCCCCTGCCGTTCCAGCCAGGTCACGAGCGATGCGTCCGCGTGGCCGCGCGCCGGCGCCTCGATCAGGTGGTAGAAGACCGAAGCTGGATCGAGCTTCGGCCAGAGGTCGACGATGTCCAGCGGAGTGTTTACCTCGACCTCCAGAGGCACTCGGACCGAGTGGGCGCTGATGAAATGGAACGTCGCTTCCTCCGCCGCCTCGCGCCGGCGATCGCGCGCCGGAACTCGCTCGAGCGCCTCGAGGAGCGAGGCGCGCACTTCGGCGATCGGCCGGGAGTGGTCGTATCCGGCGAACGAGAGCCGCTCGGCCGCCTCGGGCGCCTGTAGTGCCGTCCGGACCCAGCGGGCAAAGTCGTTTCCGGGCAGGTCGCGCGCATGCGGATGCCGGATGGGCAGCCGGGTCACGTGCTGGAAGATGGCGTCGTCGGGCGCGCGCTCGATCGCGTCCCGGAGCGCGTCGATCGACGCGGCCACGAGCCCCGCGGGGGCTTCGAGGTGCGCCACCGATATCAAGTGAAAGGGCTCGCTCACGGTCGCGGCGCCGTCGCCCCCTCGTCGGAGGCGCGGAGGTACTCGACGATGAGGTCTCGAGCAAGCTCACGGCAGCCCATGCCGAAGGCGAGCGCGAACGCGAGCCCGGCGGCCGCCACGACCGTCACCCCGATCGAGATGATGAGCGCCGCCGCGAGCCCCAGTTGCTCGAGCGCGATCAGCACGGTGAACCCGATCAGGAGCGCGACCACGGCCTGAGACCGGAAGCGGCTGGGTCGGACGCCCGCGGGTGCCAAGAGCGCCGCCAAGACACGGCTCGCCGCCAGGGCGAGCGGGATGCCGAGCACCAGCACCAGGGCCGACGTGACGACGCGGGGAACCACGTCCTCGAGCCGCGTCGCGATCGAGGGCGCCAGGTCGAGCCCCACCACGCGAAGCGCCACGATACAGGCGGAGAGGAAGGCCATCCAGATGACGACGTAGCCGACGATCCGGCTCGGCAGGAATTCGGGCCGGGCCGGACGGCCGGTCGCCAGTCGCGGAACGGAACGATCGATGCCGGTGGCCGAGATCGCGATCTGGGTGATGCGGCCGAGAAGGAGTGCCAGGAACCATCCGATCGCGGCGATCAGGACCGCCGTCACGAAGAGCACGGCCCCGCGCGCGACGGACAGCAGGGTCTCCTGCAGCTGGGCGGCGAGTTCGGGAGGAAAGACCGAGGCCGCGAACGAATCCCAATTCATCGTGTCACCTCCTGCGGGAAGAATGCCCCTGGGTCCGTTCCGCGACGAGGGCGCGCACGAAGCGCGTGACGTCGTGGGGTCCGCGGACGCGGTATCGCGCGGCCGTCGGGCCGGGTCCGACTCGGACCGATATATCGGTCGGGGCTAACGCGGCGAAGGCGGGCTCGTCGCTCGCGCTGTCGCCGAAAAAAGTGGTCATGCCGGCGCGAATGCGAGCGCGAAGCGCGTCGAGCGCACGGCCTTTGTGATATCCGATCGGCACGAAGTCGTTTACACGATCTCCCAGCTGCGTCCCGAGTCCGAGCGCCTCGGCCGCGCGCTCCTCCGCCCGAAGGCGGCGGCCCAGCGCGGCGCGCCGGCGCCGTGAAAGCGCGCGGTGGTGCACCGCCACGGAAAGCCCCTTCGGTTCGATCCATGCGCCGCGGAAGGGCTTCACCGCGGCCTCCAGTCGCGCCGTCATGACTCGCACCGCCTTCCGGATGCGGCGCCGCGTTTCGTGGTGCGGCGCCAGCGGGCCCTCGAGCCCGTATTGCGCGATCTTCGCCACGCGCGTGTCCGGCACGAGCCGCCTCAGATCGCGAAGCGGCCGGGCGCTGATCACCACGACGCGCACGCCCCGCAGATTCGCCGCCTTAGCCAGGAGCGCCAGCGTCACCTGGCCCACGCTGGCCGCCTCGGGGCGCGAAGCGATCGGCGCCAGGGTACCGTCCAGGTCGAACGCCAGGAGCAGGCGCCGCTTCGGATCGCCAATGGCCGCACGGACGGCCGGCCACGCGGCGCGCGAGAAGAGCGGTCGCGTTCGGCCTAACACGGCCGCCCATTCGTCAGAGTCGTGCCCCTCCGGGCCGCCGATCGGGCAGCAGGTGGAGGCGGTGAACGTCGCGGAGCAGCTTCCGCGTCCAATCGTAGATGTTGTGCGATGCCACGACCTCCCGAAGGGCACGCATCCGCGCCTGGCGATCCGCGACCGGTAGATGAAGCGCGCGATGAAACGCGGCGGCCAGGCGCTCCGTGTCGAACGGGCTCACTTGGAGCGCATGATCGAGCTCGCGAGACGCGCCGGTGAAGGGGCTCAGGACCAAGACCCCGTCCAGCTCGGGCTTTGCCGCCACGTATTCCTTGGCGACTAAGTTCATGCCGTCGTGCAGCGAGGTCACCGCCAAGACGTCCGCGAGGACGTAATACGGGATCAGCTCCCGGAAGTCCAGGTTGGCGGTGATCAGGCGGACGGGGGTTCGTCCCGGCGCGCCGAACCGCGCGTTGATCGCGGCGATCCGCAGGTCGACCGCGGCGCCGAGCGCTTGATATTCCGGAAGGTTCACGCGCGAGGGCACGCCGATCAGCACCATGGCCACCTCGTCCAAGTCCTCCGGATGCTTCTCGAGAAAGCGCGCGAAGGCATCGAGGCGTTCGGGGATGCCCTTCGTGTAATCGACGCGGTCGACGCCGAGGATCACCCGCCGGTTCCCGAGCTCCAGAGTTTCGCGAATCCGGGCGACCTCGCGGCGCGTCCACGGATCCGACGCTGCCACCGTGATCTCGGCGGCGTCGGGGCTGATCGGGTAGTGGCGGACGAACGTGCGATGGCCCCGTCGGCGGACCGCCTGCCGCTCGCGGTCGATGTGCGCCTCCATCTCGTTCGCCACGGTGTCGAGAAAGTTCATCGCGTGCCGAGCGATATGGAACCCGAGCAGGTCGCAGGCCAGGAGCCCCTGCAGGAATTCATGCTTCCAGGGAAGGATCCGGAACACTTCGGAATTCGGCCACGGAATGTGCCAGAAGAGAACGATCGTGAGATCAGGCCGTCGTACGCGCAGGCGCGACGCGGCGAGCGCCAGGTGATAATCCTGCAAGAGGACGAGCGCCGGCCGCGGGCCGACGGCCTCTAGAATCGCATCGGCGAAGCGCTCGTTCGTCTCGACGTAGGCGCGGTAGTCCTTCTCCACGAAATGGGGCCGAACGTAGACGACGTGGCAGAGGGGCCAGAGGCATCCGTTCGAGAAGCGATTGAATCCCTCGGCGACTTCCTCCGGCTCCGGCCATACCCGCTGGAGCGTATATCGCTTCTCCCCGGGCGGCATGGGCACGCGCCCGCCGGCATCCGCGACCTCCCGATCGGCGTCGCCCTGAGCCTGCGCGACCCAGGTGGCCCCGGTCGCGCGCGCCACGGAATCGAGGGCCGAGGCGAGGCCGCCCGGGCTCCGGATGACCTCGATCCCTTCGCCGCGATGGACGTGCTGATAGGGCTCGCTCTTCGAGGCGATCACGATCTGGACGCTTCCGACGTAGTCGCGAACGCTCCGTTCGAGATCGGCCTGTCCGGTCTGGCGGTTGGAGTCCGGAAGGGCTATCTGTCGCGTGGCCGCCCGCTTGAGCGCGCCTATGATTCTCTGGCCTGCTGTTTCCGAAGAGCGAGGCATACGGACCACGATATCCCGCATTCCACGGCAGGGGAACCTAAAATCCGACGCGCACTTGCGGGCCGGCGGCGGCATGCGCGCCGGGGGTGCGGCGAAACACCCAGCCTGGGAATAGGGCGCTAGTTCCGAGGGGGCTCGAGCCGGGCCAGCTCACGCAGGTTTCGGGTGACGCGCAGGGTCAGCATGCCCAGCATTCCGAGGGCTGCCGCGGCGCCGGCGATGTCGAAGACCGTGAGCCCGACGCCTCGGATGCCGAAGGGCAGGGGCCCGATGATCAGCGCGATCACGTTCAGGCCGAAGAGAACGCCGCGCGCCTCGGTCGGTCCGATCACCCCGTACCCGTAGCGGAACACGCCGAACGCGTGCGTCTCCAGATAGACGTTGATCGAGAGCACGAGGTAGGCGATCACGATCGCGAGCCCAACGGAGAGAAGCATGTAGGGCGAGAATCCGAGGCCGAGCCCGATCACCGTGGTCGAGTACGCGTCGGTGAGGTGATCCAGGTAGTAGCCGTATCGAGGGCGCTCGATCTTTCGGACTCGGGCGAGCGTGCCGTCGAGGCTGTCGCCGAACCAATTGATCAAAAGTCCGGCGTTCGCCAGCCAGAGCCACTCGGGCCGCCGCGTGGATAGGATGTAGCCGAGGGCGATCAGGGTGGAGCCGAGCACGCCGATCGCGGTGAGATGGTCCGGGACCATCCAGCGGGGAAGTGCCTTCGCGAGCCGCGGCAAGAGCCACTGCTCGACACGCGTCAGCACGAACGTGGCGCGGCGCTCCGGATCCTTCGATTCTGGCATGCGGGCGCCATCATCGGGCCGTTCGCTCCCGGAAGCAAGAACGCCGGCTGCGCGGAACGGCGCAGCCGGCGGATCGATCGCGTAATTAACTACGATTGTGTGAGTTGCAGGTGCTACTTCTTGCCCTTCGAGTTCTCCTTGCTCACCTTCTTCGCCGCGTCTTTCGCGTTCCCGGTCGCGACCGGTGTCACGACAGGAACTGCTGCGCCCGGAGCCACTCCCACCGCGATCCGAACGACGCCGCCTTCGGGCGCGTCCGGCACGACCTCGGCCATGGACTGGACGCGCGCGGGATCCCCGATCGTGAGATCGGACATCGCCGATCCGACCTGCTTCGCGAGGGCGTTCGCCTGCTCGTAGGAACGCGCGGAGGCGGTCACGCGCATCGGCTGCGAGACGCGTGAGGACTGGTTGAGCCAGGAGGCCGCCTCGAGGAGCAGAGGTGCTACGACGCGATTCGCCCCTGCGCCCGTTGCCGCCGGAGCGCCCGCTCCGTACGCGCGGGCCGCGTTCATGTCGGCCGCGAGCTGCTGGCCGGAGAAGACGAGCACGGGTCCGGCGGGGGATTCGAGTCGGTACGCCGACACGCGGAATCCCTCGCCCACGAAGTTCCGCTTGTTGCCTGCCTTGTCGACCGCCTCGAAGACGTAGGAGTATGTGATGCCCGGCGCCACGGGCGCCCCCGACACCGACCGGCCGTCCCACACGATCTCCTTGGGCGGCTCACCCTTTCCCTCGAAGAGCGCGACGGTCTGGCCGCGCGAGTCGGCCACCGTCAGCTTCCACCGCTCCGTGCCGCGCACCGCCGGCTGGAATCGCGCGACGGATCCCGTGGCGAACTGCCGGAGCCACGGCCGGCCCGGATAGGGCGAGCGCGAGTCGGACGAAATCCCGAGGAAGGTGGTCGTCAGGTCCGGCGGAACGCGATCGAGCACGTCCCGGGCCGAGCCGAACTCGAGACCCGTGACCGTCTCCGGATTCAGGTTGAGCGCCAGGACGGGCCGGTCGATCGACACGTGCACCCGGTCCTCGCCCTCGACCGTCAGCGACTTGAGATCCGTGCGGTCCGCCCCGCCCTTGATCGTGTAGCCGCTGTCGGCGGGCGCGTCGGCCGAATTCGCCGGCTTCTCCGCCGACGCGATGCCCGTCATCGAGATCGCGCCCCAGAGCGCGGCCGCCGTCACGATTCGCGTGCCATTCATCGCCTGTCTCCCCGTCACCCGGCGCGCGTCAGCCGGTAGTGGAATGTGATCGTTCCCCACTGCTCACCCGTCCGCCCTCCCCGGAGCGGCTCGAAACGCCAGGCGCGGATCGCGAGGCGGGCATTCTCATCGAAATCGCCGAACCCCGCGGTCTTCTGAATCACCACGTTCTCCTTCACGCTGCCGTCGGGGCGAACCACGAAGTAGAGCGTGACCGATCCCTCCACCGCTTCCCGCTTGGCCCACTCCGGATAGTCG
>DATEND010000083.1:0-4274 GCA_035275245.1 Candidatus Eiseniibacteriota bacterium | reverse complement strand
CTGAATCTGTGGGCCGAAGCCCTATGTCACTGCGATTTTGGGTTTTGTCCCGCTGAAGGGTATCGCGAGACAGAAAGAATTATACCATCAACCGTTACCGAGGTCAACCGGGAGGTTTGTTCGGCCCCCGTCGAACACACCTCCCGACCCTCACCAGAGCGCATAACTATTTTTACTTCAACAGATTAACCGACCTTGTGGAGAAGTGCCCCCCAGCCTCGAGCCGCAGGAAATAAACGCCGGAGGCAACCGGGGCCCCCGTGTCGTCCTTCCCATCCCAGGTGACCGAGCGCCTTCCCGCAGCCAAGTACGAGTCGACCAATTGACGCACCATGCGACCCTGCACGTCGTAGACCCGAATGTTGGTCTGTGCGTCCCGGTCGAGGGAGAAGTCGATCGTCGTCCGTGGATTGAACGGATTCGGGTAGTTCCGGAGCAGCCGGGTCAAAGGAGACGTGCCCGCCACCGGAGCTGCGGTGACGTTGCCAAAGCCCTGCTTGTAGAACGCCTCCTTGTTGCTGCCGCCGCTTGCCGGCATGCGCTCGTCCGTCCATGCCAGGTAGCTCAGGCCGGTCCCGTCGTGCGTGAGTCCCGGGAAGTGCTGTACCGAGTTCGTGGTATCGCTCGCCGCGGAAACGAGCGCCAACTCCGTTCCCCACGTTCCGTTCTTCCGTTCGAGATAGTAGATGTCCGGGTTGGAAGCGCCGTTCCGGAGATCGGTCCAAGCGACGTAGACGTTGTCCATGGGGTCGGCGTCCACCTGCGCCTCGATCTGGGTCGACGCCTGCACGGTGAGGCGCGTGTCCGCTGCGTCCCAGCCGACGCCGGGAGTGAACTCCTTGTAATAGACCTCGGCGTTTCCGTCCCGCGTATCCCGCCAGACCAAGTGGAGACGACCCGACCTCGTCGCAATCAGCGACGGATTACGCGCGACCCCCGAGCCGGGCACGAAGACGATCTGCTGGTCCGCGCTCCATCCGGTACCGGGCGTGAACCGTTTGGTGAAGAGCTGGAGCTTCGCACCGGCGCGGTTGTCCTCCCAGACGACGTGAACGACGCCCTCTCTGGTCGTCGCGATGGTCGGGTTGTTCGCCGTGGACGTCGGAATGGCGACGAGCGGTTGGGTCGGCCCCATCTCCCGGGTCAGGCGATTGTAGATCGCATACTCCAAGTCCTGGTCGCTGTTCCCCGCCAACAGCTTGGGCCAAACGATCCAAACGCGGTTCGAGTCCCCCACCGCGAGCACCGGAGCCACGGCCTGGTTGAGGGAGTCGTACGGGCTCACCTGAATCTCGGGTCCGAACCCGGTGCCTCCGCGCGACATGAACGTGCGGAAGAAGATCGTGGACGACTTCGGCGCGCCGGCCGTCGGGATCGAGAACAAGCGCGAGTCCTGCCAAGCCAGGTAGATCCGCCCGCTATCCGCCCGGGTCCCCGCGTCGGTAACGCCCCAGTTCAAATTCGCGATCGACGGATAGCGCGAGGGATTATGGGCATTGGTGACGCGCTTGATCTCGTTCTGCGGTGAGCCAAAGTTGTAGACGAAGCGGCGGAAGTAGATCTCGAAGTTGTCGTCGAGGCCGACCTTGTTCCGGTTGTCGAAGAACGTGATGTAGAGGTTGTTGCTGTCGTCCACCGCCATGAAACGCTGGTTGTTCAGGGACGTGAACGTGTCGTTCACGTCTCCCTCGGAGATGGAGAAATCGCCGGACCAGAACTGGGCGAAGGCGGGCGGTGCGCCGACTACGGCTACGACGAGGAGCGACGCCAGCGCCAGCCAGCGCTCCACGCGGGGGAAGGGGGACGCCATGGAAAGCCTCCGGGGGGACGGACCAATACGGTGCGACTCGAAGCACGAGGCAATGGAACCGGACGACGGCCGTCGTCCGCGATCAGCACGATGTCGAATCAAGCATCCCTCGGTGCGCGGTCTTCGATGTCAAGGCTCGGTGGACCGAAGACGCCCGAAACGCGGCGGCGCGGTCGGATTGCGATGGATCGGCTCGTGAACTATAGCCGCTTGTCGCCCGAGAATCAAGGTCCGAGACACCCCACCGCGCCCTCGACTTGTCCTGGGCTGAAAACATGGAAGCGGGGGACCCCGAAAGGTCCCCCGCCCGTATGCCGCCCGGCCGATTCTCCGGCGGGGAACTGCCGATATTTCCTTACTTGAGCAGCGCCAGCTTGAACACCGCGGACTCGCCGCCCGAGGTGGTCTTGACGAAGTACATGCCCGAGCGCACCGGGTTGCCGGCGTTGTCGCGACCGTCCCAAGGCACTTCGTGCGATCCGGCGGTCGACGGACCTTCGATCAGGGTCTTAACAAGCCGACCGTCGATCGAGTAGATCCGCACCGACACCGGGCCATCCCGCTTGATGGAGTACTCCACCTTCGTCGCCGGGTTGAACGGGTTCGGCCGAGCGAATGCCGAGACGCCGCTCCCGCCGCCCGAGTTCTTGATCAGGACCGACATCTGGCCCTGAACCGGCAGGTTGCCCTTGGCGGCCGTCGTACGCGCCGTCATGACGATCGTGATCGTCGTGTTGTTCGGCACGTTGCCGAGCAATGCACCCACATCGGAGCGCGAGAAGAGCACGTCCAGATCGGGCACGTTGTCCTTGTCGATGTCGCCAACCGCGGTTCCCTTCGACAGCGCGCTGATCTCCGCAACCGAACCCGCGCCCGGGAAGGTCGTGGACATCTTGATCGTCGCAGCGTCGATGTCCGTGACGGGGCGCGTGTTGAGCTCCATGCCCATCTGCTGGGTGCCACCGCCCGTGACCGCCATCTTGCCGCCCCTGAGCTTCGCGGCAAGGGTCGCCGGAATCGAGGCGATGATCTGCACGCTCGCGGCGTCGCTGTTGGACAGGTTCGGGCCGCCGTCGTCGGTGACGGTGAGGGTAGCCAGGTAATTGTTCACCAGGGCGTATGCGTGCGTCGGCGTCGGGCCGCTCCCCGTTCCGCCATCGCCGAAGTCCCACGCGTAGGTCAGGTTGTCGCCGTCCGGATCGCTTGAGCCCGTGCCGTCGAACTGGATCGCCTGGCCGGGGCCGCCGCTGTACGGACCGCCCGCATCGGCCACCGGCGGGTCATTGTCCGCGGTGACCGTGATGTCGATCGTCTCGCAATCCTCGAGGCGCTGGTCGCTCCCGCAGAACGTCAGCGTGTACACGCCGACGTCGCCGGCACCCGGCGTCCACGAGAATGCGCCGTTCGTGCCGTTGAAGGTCGCGCCCGGAGGAAGCGCCGGGGAGACCGAGTAGCTCAGAACGTCTTCGACCTGATCGTCGTCGTCCGTCGCGACCACAGAGAAGCTCAGCGTAAGGAACGCCGGGGCCGACTTGTCGCCGATCGGCGCGAGCGTCGGCGCACTGTTCCCGGAGCCGGTGGCGTTGACGTTGAACGTTGAGCCGTTGACCGCATCGCTTTGGATCGAGATGACGGCCATCTCGTTCGTGCCGGTCGTCGGGTTGTAGCTGACCGAGAGATTCCCCGACCCATGCGCGGCAACCGTCGCCGGGAATGAAACAACGGCGAACTGCGCATTGTCCGACGTGACCGAAGAGATGTGCAGATCGAAGTCACCGCTGTTCGAGATCACGTACGTGGTCGAGGCGGTTCCGCCGACGTTGACGATCCCCAGATCAGCGGAAAGCGGGGACACGTCGATGGTGGCGCTCACAGCCGAGGCACGAGCCGCGGCATCGGAAGCGAGCGCGATCTCCGTCAGGTTCTGCCCCTGGACGGCCGCGGCGGCGTAGCCGGGCGCGAGCGCGAAGGTCAAAAGCCCGAGGAGAGCGACGATTAGATAAGCTCGGTTGCGCATTTCATGTCCTCCCTCAAACGAACCACAATTCAGAAACGCGAGTATGCCGTGTTGGTTACCGCTCGTTCACAACCGATGGAGACCGGCTGCTCACCTCCTCTCGATCTCGTTCCTTCATTTGGTTTCCTTTCATTTCAAAATCGTTTAGGGATGCATCGTCTACAAAACCGCAGTCACGCACCTGGCGCTACCGGATCCCGCCCGAGGCGAGTCCGGATCGCATGGCAAGCGCGCGCGCCGAGCCCGGATTCCGCTCGAGCGCTTCATCGATTCGACGCGCGGCCTCCGCGCGATCCCCGCGCTCGATCGCGAGCGCGGCCAGGTTGAGGAGCGGCTCGACAAAGTCGCGCCGGCCCTCCGCCGCCTGTTGGAATTGAGCCTCGGCGCCGGCCCTGTCTCCGGTACGGAGCAGCGCGACACCCAGGTCATTCCGAATTTCCGCGTAGT
>DATEND010000082.1:0-7534 GCA_035275245.1 Candidatus Eiseniibacteriota bacterium | reverse complement strand
CGGATAGGTCTTTGGCGCGGCGAACGAGCTCCCTGATCCGAGCCGAACGGAGAGGCTCGGCCCGAACTCGGCCGTGATCAGGTCCGGCAGCCCATCCCCGCTCAAGTCCGCGAGCGCCAACGGGCCAGGATTCCCTTGTGTGGGAATACCGACTGCCGGTTCCAGTAGACTGGGCAGCCTGGATAGAGTCGTGTGCTTCAAGACCCCAATTTCCGATGATGCTGGCCTTGCGTACACGACATCTATGAGCCCGTCTCCGCCCACATCGCCAACGGCAATCGTACTCAGACTGTCTCCCGCGATCGGGTAATACTGCGCCGTCCGAAGGAGGGGATCCCAGCCGGCGCGCGCCTGCCCGACCAGAAACAGCCCTAGTCCCAAGAGAAGATACGTGGCTCTGGCTAGGTGAGAGCGAGGCGGAAGGCGGCGCATATTCGACTCCTTTGTCACCGGGTTTGAATCGGACTCCTCGCCGCATCTACGTCCCAGTTGCCAAAAGCGAACTGCACGGCCAAAGAGCCGTGCTCCCGTTCCCCGGCGCATGGGCTCCACGCCGTCGAAGCCGTTGCGATACAATCTCCTGCATGGCGTCGCAGGCCGGAAACTCGATACCCGACCTCCTCCACACCTCCGAGCTCGTCACCCGTGCGAAGCGGGGTGACGCGGCCGCGATGCAGGCACTGATGGCGCGCTACCACTCCCGACTGACGAAGTGGGCCCGAGGTCGGCTGCCTCTCTTCGCGCGATCGCTCCTCGATACGAGCGACCTCGTTCAGGAGACCCTCCTCAAAGTTTTCGAGGGCATCGACAAGATCGAGGTCCGGGACGTGGATACCTTTCACGCCTATGTTCGGCGGGCGATCGTCAACCGTATCAACGATCAGATTCGATGGGCTCGCAGGCGACCGGACGCCGGGGCCGACCCCGACCAGTTGACCGGCCGGACGCCGCTGCCGATCGAAGACGCCATCGAAGCGGACCTGATGGATCAATACGAGCGGGCCCTGGAACAGTTGAGCGATGAGGAGCGGCACCTCGTCCATCTGCGCATCGAACTGGACTTCAGCTATGCGGAGATCGCGACCATGACCGGAAGGAATACGAGCGACGCGGCCCGCATGGCCGTCCAGCGTTCCCTGCGGCGGCTCGCGACGATCCTCGGAGGCAGCCTCGAGTGATTCCCGACGATCCGCTCGACCAAGCGTCGGACTCCATCTCCGACGGGCAATCGGTCGACTGGGAGCTGACCGAGTCGAAGACTCTGGGAGACGAGCGCGCACGCGCTCGTGTTCGCGCGCTCAAGGGGCTCGAGCGGATCGCGGCCTACAATCGAAATCTCCAGGGCGCGGATCGGACAGGGCCCTCGGTGAGCACCGCCCCACCGCCCCCGTGGGGACAGCTGACGCCGCTCGAGCTCGCCAGCGCGGGTCGGAGCGGTGAGGTCTGGCGCGCGTGGGACGCTTGGCTCCAGCGAGAAGTCGCTCTCAAATTCCTGTTCGCACCAGAGGGAGGCAGCCTCGAGGACTCCGCGCTGCTCGCGGAGGCCCGCGCGCTCGCCCGCGTCCGACATCCGGGCGTCGTGGCCGTCCACGGAATCAGCTCACACGATGATCGCGTCGGCATGTGGATGGAGTTTCTGACCGGCACGACGCTTGAAGCCGAGATCCAGCGGCGGGGCCCGCTCCCTCCCGTCGACGTCGCGCGAGTCGGTCTGGACGCGTGCCGGGCTCTGGAGGCGGTTGTCGCGGCGGGGCTGGTGCACCGTGACATCAAGCCCGCGAACGTCGTGCTCGAGCCGGGAGGTCGAACCGTTCTGGCCGACTTCGGCCTCGGGCGAAGACTTGCCTTCGCCGATCGTGAGCCCTGGAATTCCTCGGGAACGCCTCTGTTCATGGCGCCCGAACTATTGGCCGGCGAACAGGCGACACCGCGTTCCGACATCTACGCGCTCGGGGTGACCCTGCGGTGGGCGCTGACGGGGCGAAGTCCGTTCCGTGCGCGGAACCTCGAGGAACTGCGACAGGAAGCCGGGGTGGGTCCGTCCGCGACCCTACGGTCGGAGCGACCCCACGCACCGGCGGCTCTGGTCCGCGCCATCGACCGCGCCATGTCGCCCCGAGCCGAAGCGCGCTATGCGTCCGCGGCGGCACTCGCGGGGGATCTAGAGAAGGTCGTTGGAGATCCGCGGAGACGCGCCATGCGTCTCGCCGGCGCGGCCTCCGCGATTCTTTTGATCGGAGCGGTGGCCCTGCTGGCGCCCCGATTCGGCGGCCGGTCGGACACCGTTCATTCCGCCCAGTTCTCGGTCAGCGCTCCTCCGGGTACGACGCTCAACTTGAACTCCCAGGCGTCGGCAATTTCACCGGATGGCCGATCTCTCGCCATCGTCGCTGCGGATGCCAGGGGAATTCGGCACATCTGGATTCGCCCGCTCGATTCACTCACGCCGCGACGCCTCGATGGAACCGAGGGCGCCGAGCTGCCATTCTGGTCCCCCGACGGACGGATGATCGGGTTCTTCGCGGACCTCAAGCTCAAGAAGATTTCCGCGATCGGAGGACCTGCCGAAATTCTCTGCAGCGCGCCGGATCCGCGCGGTGCTAGTTGGGGCAAAGGCGGTGTCATCGTATTCGTACCGAGAGCGACCGGCTCGCTCTACCGCGTTTCAGCCGAAGGTGGCGTCCCGGTCGAAGCCGTGCCGGTTGATTCTGCACGCGGCGAAACTGCGCTCCGTTGGCCACAGTTTCTTCCAGACGGCGAGCACTTCCTCTTCGTTTCGCTGCCGCCGCGCGACGGTCTCTTCAACGTCTACGCGGCCACGCCGAGCAGACCGGAACGCCGCCACGTCATGGCCGCCGGTTGCGGTCCGGTCAGCGCCGGATCATTGGGATTGGTCCTGGCCAGCAACGGCCGCCTCATGCTTCAAGGATTCGACGCGAAGCGAATGAAACCGGTCGGGGCTCCGATTGCGCTCGGGCGTGCGCCTTTCTCCGACGTGAGCGTGGGCCAGCCGCTCGCTTCCGCATCACAGAACGGAGTGTTGACGCATCTGAGCGAGAGCCTGGCTGACACGGACCTCATGTGGGTGAATCGCAAGGGCGACCCCGTGGGACGTCTCTCCATCCCGGCCGGGCGTTACGAGAAGGTCTACTTCGCTCCGAACGGACGACTCCTGCTCGCCGAGCGACGAGACTCCCCCACATCCGTCGACCTTTGGATGATCGACGTGATCGAGGGCAAGTCCACGCGCTTCACTCAGGGATCTCAATCCCGGATGGGCGGAGCTCCGGTTTGGTCATCCGACGGACGTCGAATCGTGTTCAGCTCGAACCGCGGAGGGCGAACCCAGATCTACGAGCGGTCGGTCGATGACGCAGGCGAGGAGAGACTTCTCCACGAGTCATCCGGCCAGTTCAAGGAGGTCTGGTCCTGGTCGCCGGACGGACGCTACATCGTCTATATCGAGGCCGATCCCAAGACCGGATGGGACCTCTGGCTTCTTCCAACCCAAGGCTCGCGGGTGCCGACTCCGTATCTCCGATCGCCCTTTGGCGACGTAGGCGGCCGTGTCTCGCCGGATGGCCGCTGGCTCGCCTACGCAAGCGACGCGACCGGCAAGGTCGAAGTGTACGTACGGTCCTTTCCGGCGCCAGGCCCGGAGATACCCGTTTGTCCGGCGAATGGTGAGCCCGTTTGGTCCGAAGATGGAAGGGAGATCCTCGTACCGAGAACCGAGGATGGGACCGTGTGGTCCGTGCCGGTGACGACGTCCCCCACCTTCAAGGCGGGGTCGCCTCGAATTCTCTTCCGCCGCCGGCCCGAGTCGCTTTACCTCGCCGCCTCTCCCAAGGGCGACCGCTTTCTCGAGGTGACGACCGCCGATAATCGCGAGCTGCCGAAGATCGTCGTCGATCTCGGACTTCGAAAATCGAGCGGGCGGTGAAAACGAGGCAGATTACGGCTCTACTCAGTGTTTGACTTCAAACATCACCGATCCGGTCGCGTGGTCCAGAACGAGAATGATCTTCCAGACTCCGGGCTTGCCCGCCGCCGTTGCGAACGAGCCCTTCGGGGACAAGCTCTTCGAGTGGACGATGATGCCGGCCCCGTCGCGGATTTCGACCCGGGCAACCCCCGATTTGACGTTCGAAGCCTGGCGGACCGTCGCTTTGCCCATGGCGTTGACCCACTCGTAGCGGCGCTTGTGCGAGATGTCTTCCAGGGAGGCGATGCGCAGGCTGAAGATTCCGGGCTCGTTCATGACCATGAGGTCCCGGCTCACCTTGCGGGTTTGGGCGCACCCCGAAAGAAGCAGCGCAACGGCGAGGACGGCGAGACTTTCACCAGGTCTCCTGGTCGCGGGTTCGGACGTGCGAGGCTCATGCCGTAGTCTCGCCCAACCAGTCCCCGGAATCCAGGCATCTACTCCGTAGGCGAAGCGGGTACCTCATGAATGTGAGCAGGCCATGGCCCGAAGCACACCCCCTGGTCCCTCAACGGCCGGAAACTTCCGCCGCCTTGCCGGCTCCTTATGACGACCCGTTGTCGGCACGAATGGAGGCGGCATGGCGAAGATTGCATGGAGTGACCTCGCGCTATGGGTACCGACGTTGTTCCTGGTCTATGTCTTCGCAAGCCAGGGACCGACGAAGTTCTCCGACTCGAGTGGTTGGGCCCGGGCGTTTGCCCTTTGGCACTACCCGGTCTGGTTCCGTATCCTGATCGGGGTCGCCGAGACGGCGGCGGCGATTCTGCTTCTGACTCGACGGACGGCGCCAATCGGCGCCGCGGTGATCGCTGTCGTGATGCTCGGCGGGATGGCAACGCACATCTACTGGGGCCGTCCCAGTCAGGTGACTAGCGAGGTGGTGCCCCTGGTGCTTTCGCTCATAGTGCTGCGCGGTCGGTGGCCGCATTTCGCCGGGATGATTTCCCGCTGGCGAAAGCGGGGCGTCGCATGACCGGAAATGTCGGGCGCCGCGTTGTCGATCTGGTGCACCGCGCCCGCGACCGCCGGGCCCCGGTTCACGAACAGCACGCAGCCTTCGCGATGCTGGTCGAGCGTTTCGAGGAAATGGCCTACGCGACCGCGCTTCGGGGGTGTGCGGACACGGAGTCGGCGCGGGACGCCTGTCAGGATGCCTTCCTGGTTGCGTGGCACAAGCTGCCGGACCTGCGGGAGCCCGCCGCGTTCGGCGGCTGGCTCAAACGCCTGGTCCGGACCCAGTGTGACCGGGCTCGACGTCGGCGCGGCGCATCGTCCGAGACCCTGCAGAGCGCGAGGGCTCGTGCGGGAGGCGCGGAGACCGCTGGCGACGCGGCGGAGCTATTTTACAGGCGCGAGGTGCAACGCCTGATCCGAGACGCCATAGGAGGGCTCCCCGCAAGGGAGCGCGAGGCAGTCATCCTCTTCTACTTTCTCGGTGAGTCCCTGCGCGTAGTCGCTCGCGTGCTCGGGGTGCGCGTCGGCACCGCGGGCAAGCTCGTCTATGGGGCGCGACTGCGCCTCCGTCGCTGCCTTCCGCGGAGCATCACTGAGGCATTCCTGGTCGTTGGACAAGCGCCGGCGTTCACGCGCAACGTCCAGGCCGGGGTTTTCGACGAGTTCGTGGGCGAATACCGTTTCGCGAGCCGCCCTGCCCACAAGGTGATTGTTCGGCGCGAAGGTGGGTTGCTAGCGAGCTATGCCGGCGGGCAGCGGAACGTCCTAGCGTCACGCGAACGAGATAGTCTGTCGGCGACGGAATTCGATGGTGAGGCGCGCTTCCAACGCAATCGGCGCGGCCGGGTCATCAACTTCGTCTATTACGAGTTCGGCCGTCGCCTCGGGGTCGCGCATAAGGTCGCGTAAGGCGATCCATCGCACCAGTCCATCCACTAGTCCCCGGTCGAGTCCTGATCATCGCCGCCCGTCGTGTCCGGGAAGAAGACCGCTCGCGCCGGACCTGCCAGCTCCACGCGCAAAGACTCCGTGGACGGCAACGCATCGGGCGCAAGCCAGCCCTTCGCGATCATCGCGCGGCCGATGAAATGCATCTGCGCCTTCACGTAGTCGCGGGCCGTGCCGCTGGAATCAAAACGCCAGCGCCAGCGGCTCGGAGACGGGATAATCGTCGATAGGAAAAGAGACTGATCCAGCGTGAGGTCGCGCGCGTCGCGATCGAAATAGAAACGCGCGGCCTCGTCGACGCCGTGGATCCCCGGGCCCCACTGGATAATGTTCAGGTAGATCTCGAGCAAGCGCTCCTTCGAAACGCCGGTGAGGTGCTCGAGCATCCAGGCCAGCACGATCTCCTGCCCCTTGCGAGAGAGCGTGCGCGCGTGCCCCGTATAGAGATTCCGCGCGAGCTGCATCGTGATCGTGCCTGCCCCGCGCCGAAAGGCGCCGGCCTTGAGGTTCTCGGCGATCGCCTCCTTCATCGCCTCGATATTGAACCCCCGATGGCGAAAGAACCCGCCGTCCTCGTTCGTGACGACCGCATGGACAAGATGGGGCGAGATTGTATCGAGCGTCCGAAAATGGGGATTGTTCGCCGACAGCTCGCGCACCGACCGAGCGCCGCGCGGCAGCAGGACCACCGCGACGAACGGCTCGCCGAGCTCAACCAGCCGCAGGCGGGTCCGGGCAGGATCGAGCACCAACTGGTGTGGAATGACGTCCGCCTCGAACTGCACGCTATCCGGCCGCGCGAGATCGAGGTCGAGCGCCACGCGATAGTCCCACGAACCGCGGATTCCGACGTCGAGCAACGGCCCGAGCACCGCACGCGGCAAACTGCTCGTGACTTTCTCCTCGGTCAGGCTGTCCGCGCGCACGGCGAGGCGAAAGACCGGCCCGGTGCTCTCTAGCCGGCCCTCGATCCGGAGTGGGAGCCGGCCGATCGTGAGGCGCGTGCCGTCGCCGATCGTGACGACACCGCGACGGTAGTCCTGGCGCAGGCTACCGTCCGCAGTCATGAGTAGGGTATCCGTACGCGCGCGGGTCGAATCCGTGATCAGGAGCTGGGCGCCGCCGCGGATGCGGTTCTCGCGGTCGTACGTGAACGTCGCGCTGAACGGCATCCCGCGTTCGAGTTGGAGCGAGCCGGCCGTCGAGAATCGAATGCCGCCGGCGAACGGCTTGAGGTCGAGCCGCGCGATTTGGAGCCCTCGGATCGACGCGTCCTCGCCATTCCCGGTCGAGACCTCGACATCGTTCAACTCGAGTCGCGGCAGCCGGCGGGCTGGCGCGGACAGGAGTCGCACCCAGGATTCGGCCGACTGCCGGAGCCGTGCCGCCCGGGCCGGATTCTCCTTGGACGTGCGGTCGTCCGGCATGAGCGTGTCGAACTCAGCCGCATGGCGCGCCGGCAGGCGGATCCGCGCATGCCATAGGCCGAGGCTCCCAACACGTGCGCGGAAGCTCAAGAGCGAGCCGAGGTCGAGCGCGACTGCGACCGAGTCGGCTCGGAACAGCGAGTCGGGGTCGCTGCCTGCCCGTGGGCGCACGGCGACGACCTGACTGAGCCTCACCCAGCCGAGTCCAGACACCGTG
>DATEND010000081.1:0-6395 GCA_035275245.1 Candidatus Eiseniibacteriota bacterium | reverse complement strand
GCGAGGTCCGTGTTGGGCGTGATCCCGATTCCCGCGACCACGACATCGACGACCAATCGCAGGCCGCTCTTCCCCTCGACCGCGATCTGGGAACCGCTGTCGCTCAGGCCGGTCACCTGGACGCCGGGCCGCGCGTCGACGCCCTTCTCCCGGTAATAGCCGACGAGGTGGTTCGCGAGTTCCTCGGGGAATAGCCGCGCGCCGATTCCCGCATCCGGGAAGAGGATCGTCACCTTGCAGTTCTGCATCGCGAGGGCCGCCGCGATCTCCGAGCCGATGAAACCGCCGCCGATCACCGCGAACGTCTTCTTTTGATCCGCGAGCGAGCGAAGCCGACGATAGTCGCCCAACGTCCGGAAGTAGATCACACGCTCGTCGCCGAACGCGAGCTGTCGCGGCGTTCCCCCGGTCGCGAGCAGGAGCTTGCCGAACGCGTAGTCCGCGCCTTTATCGTCCTTCACCATCTTCGAGCGAAGGTCGATCGACGTCACGCGGCGACCCAGGAGAAGGTCAACGCCGCCCAGGTCGCTCGTCTTCCGCCACACGCTCTCGAGCGGCTCGCCCTTCCAGAGTGCCTTCGTGAGCGGCGGGCGGGCGTACGGCGGATCCGGCTCGGCGCTGATCAGCCCGATCGCGCCCTTCGGGTCGAGTTCCCGGATCCCCCGAACGGCGGCGTCACCGGTCATGCCCCCGCCGACGATCAGGTAGGGATAGCGAGGCATGGAATCACTCCTTCCTTGGATGCGACTACCGTATCGAGTCCGCAATCCCCATGAACCGCCGGATGCGCCAGGACTTGTCTGGGCCCCGTTCGGCGATCAGGACATAGCGGCCGTACTCCGTTCTCTGCGAATCGGCTTCGATGAAATTCGACACGAAGGATCCACTCTGGGCGGCCAGGTTTCCCGAGGCCTTCAGCTCTTCCGGAACGACGCGGAGTCCCGTCGCGTCGAGGGCGGTCCAGCGGGTCGCGAGGAAGTCGCCGATCTCCTTCCGACCGTGCACGGACGGAGCGCCGGCGAAGACGAAGGTGGCATCCTCGGTGAAGAGCGCTCCGAACGCGGCGGCGTCCCTCTGGTCGGCGGCCACGGCGTAGCTCGTCCAAAGCGAGTCGATCGCGGTCTTGGCTTTGGCGGATTGAACCGCCGAATCGATGTCGTTCCCCGCGCAAGCGGGGATCGCTGCCAGAATCAAGATCGAGAGCATCCGGATGCGCATGTCGATTCCTCCACCCCCGGGCCGGCTCCGGGCCATGGTCACGCCGTTACAGGCTCGACGACGACCGCGGTCCCGTAGGCCAGGACCTCGGTGACTCCCTCCGTGACTTCGTTCGCGTCGTAGCGGGCGCCCACGACCGCGTTGGCTCCCCGTTCCGCCGCGTGCTCCAGCATCAATCGGAACGCGTCCGATCGGGCCGTCTCGCAGAGCTCGGTGTAGAGCGTGATGTTGCCGCCGAAGAGCGTCTGTATGGACGCCCCGATACTCCCTACGATGCTACGAGAGCGCACAACGATCCCTCGTACGACGCCTCGGTTCGTCATGATTCGGTATCCGGGCAGTTCGAACGCGGTCGTAACGAGTTTGGGATCGATCGTGAGCACGCTGTGTCTCCTAGTCTTGCGGCACGAGGCGCCAGCGTTGCCTCTGGGCGCCTCCGGTCGCGGGCGGCTCGAGGTTCACTCCCGTGGCCCTTGCCGTCCCGGGGACCGCGAGCACTCTTTGGTTTCGCTTGGATTCGATCACGAGATCCCCCGCGGGATCCTGGAGGAAGCGCCATTTCTGGTCCCTTCTTCCTTCCCAGTCCCACTGGACCAGCGCGACGGCTTCGTTGGTTCCGACGGTGAGGCACTTGCCGGTCGCCACCGACACGATCTCGAAGGAGCCGGTGTCCTGGGCCGTGAGGGGCACGATCCTCCACGTCTGATTCGCGCCGCCGCTCCAATTGGCCTGCACGATTTTCGCGCCCCGCTCCTTGGATGCACCCGCCACCTCGAGCGACCTTCCGTTCTCGGCCGAGACGATCGTGTACGTTCGCCGCTCGTCGGGGACGAAAGGTCCGGTGCCGTCCATGGCGTCCGCGAATCGACGTTCCACCCACGAGCGGACGATCCGAACCTGCTCCGGGATCAGGGTCTTCGTGTCGCTGAAGTAATAGGACATTACATTGTTCCGTTGAAGCGAGAATGAGATCCCGTTGAGGAGCACGGTCGTGTCTCTGCCGCACGCCAGTTCCTCGATGTAGGGCTCCGGCGGCGTGTCGGCGAGACCGTCGCCGTCGAACGCGCTCGGCTTGCTGCCCGCGGACCGGAGCGCCTCCGCGGCCGCAGTTCGCGTCTTGAACTCGCGGAACGTGTGATTGAGCCCGAAGTAGTGGCCCAGCTCATGAGCCATCAGAAATGCGTTTTGGCCGCCGCAGGCCGTGGTGACCGGGAACCCGGGCAGAACGACGTAGTTGTATCTCGTGCCCGAGAAGCCACCCCCGGTAGGGCCGGCGCCCGGTCCGTGCCGGAACAGGAGGAGCACCTTCCCTGGGTAGTGCGACGCGAGTTCGTTTCCGATCGAGTTTCCGCGCTCCCACACGACGTCGCCTGGAAGCTCGCCGGTGAGGTCATTCACCTCGGTGGAGTTGAGCGAGGCCCAGTCACCGGACTTCGGCGCGGGATCGAACTCGAACCGAATCCGGGCAACGGCGTAGACCTCGTTCGCCTTGTCGATCCACCGCTGGACCTGATCCGGATCGATATCCGCCGCGCGTTGCCCGGGGCAGGAGTCGCTCACGCGCACGGCGTGAACGCGGAGCGTGTACCAGCATTCGCTCAGCGCGGCCGATGTCGCGTTCACTTCCGCCTCGGCTTCGGCGATCTGCTTCTCGATGTCGGGTTTTTCTTCCGGAGTGGCCCGCGCGAGGGAGGCCTTCAGGCGAAGGATCGTGGATCGAGGGCCGGCCAATTGGCGCGTCACGGCAAGGCAGTCCGAATCGTCGGCCCGGGCCGGCACCGGCAAGGCGGCCGCCTGGATTGCCAATGCGGTGGCGACCCATGCGGCGAGAACGATTCGGGGAGCCGCCTTCCGATGGGGGCGTCGTGGCACGCGGGGAGCGTAATATGATCGCGGGGGTTGAGCCAGGGGTCGATTCAGCCGCGCCGCTTGAAGAACTGTACCGCCCGCTCGTGCTTCCTCGCCGCGGCGAGCGTCGTGAAGGTGCCCAGGTTCCGTCGCTTTCCGGTCTTTGGGTTCTTCTTCGACGAGTAGAGTCGATAGCCGCCGCTCTTCAGCTTTCGGATCATTTCACCCACCTGGCGATCCCGTTTGCCCGCTGCGCGCCCTCTCGCGGGAAGTAGCCGCCGGCGATCAGCCATCCGTCGTACATCGTCAAGGCACCCACGTGTCCATTCAGCGAAGACATCGACAGCCATGCGCCCCCGTCCCAGCGACGCACGTTGCCGGGGAAGGTGCCGCCCACGACGAGCGTGTCGGCATAGTTTCCGAGCGACTGCACGTATTCATGCGAGAACTGGCCCACTCCGCTGCCGAGCGAATCCCATTGAGCGCCGTCCCACTTCGCGACGTGATACGCGGGCACGCCGCCCGCCGCCGTGAATCCGCCGCCCGCGATCAGCGAATCCCCGTGCACCGCGAGCGCGTACACGGTCCCGAACGGGCTCCCCAAAGGGCCGCCGGTCACGCCGCCGCCGATGGGTGACCACGCGGCGCCGTTCCACGCCGCGATCCCGGAAGCCGGCGCGCCATCGGCTTTGTCGAAGGATCCACCGGCGATCAACTGCCCTTTGTAAACGGTCAACGCCCACGGAACGCTATTCAAGCCTCCCGCGAGGGGATGCCATGCGGAGCCGTCCCATCGGGCGATGCAGGATGCTTCCACACCACCGACCTTGTCGAACGCGCCCCCGATGATCAGGTCGCCGTCATAGACGGTCAGCGAGAAGACGCTCCCGTTGGGGCCCGAGCCGAGCGGCGTCCAATGTGCGCCGTCCCACTCGGCCACCGAGCGAAGCGTGTCCCCGTTGATGTGCGGGAAGTTCCCGCCCACGACGAGGTGGTCGTTGTAGACGGTCAGGGCGGAAACCCCTCCGCCGATATTCGGGCCCAGCCGAGCCCACGAAGTGCCGTTCCAGGATGCCAGGCTGGTGGAGGGGTGGCCGCCGACGTCGTAGAACGTGCCGCCCGCGATGAGGCTGCCGTTCCAGGTAGTCAACGCGGCCACCTCCACGAACCCATTCGAAAGGCCGAGGTCCTGCCATGTTCCCGGCGTTCCGGGTGGCAGAGGGCCTGGGAGTTTGGGGCCGAGCTTGGTGTCGGAGTCGCACCCGCCCCCCGCGAGGAGAAGGGTGGCGGCGGCTAAGAGCGAGGCGGCAGCGGCGATGCGCGAGCGGACGCGAGGGCGGGGGCGATTCATGTGCGTACCTCGACGGGGCGCGAATCTACGGTGGCGATGCTAGAAGAATACTCTCATCCGGCGCCCAGGTTCCGGACGATCGCCTCGGCAAAGGCCTCGGCCGCCGGAGGGTGGTGTCGCAGCCACAGCTCCGGTTCGATCACTTCGAGTTCCATGACCGCGAGCCGTCCCTCGTTGTCGCGGACCATGTCGACCCGGCCGTAGGCGGGCCGGGGCTGCCATGCCGCCATCGTGCGCTCGGCCAGCTCGATCTGATCCTTCGTCGGCGTGTAGTCGTGGACGGTCCCGCCGAGATGCTCCTGCACGCGAAAGTCTCCGGCCTTGGGCACCTTCCGGACGGCGTGCGTGTACCCGCCGTTAATCACCATCAGCGTGTCCTCGCCCGACCGCGCGACGTCCTCGATGAAGGGCTGGATCAGGAGCGACTCGTCAGCGAGGAGTTCCCGGACGATGGGCTCCAGCTCGTGCGCGTTCCCGGCGTTGACCCGATAGGTGTGGCGCGCGCCCCCCGAGATGCACGGCTTGAGGATCACGTCGGCCCATCCGGATTCGTCGATCGCGTCGCGCAGGCTCGACGGGCTGCCGCGCTCCATGTAGCGGGTCGCCACGACGGGAATTCCCTTCGTTTCCAGGTCGGCGAAGTAGTGCTTGTCCATGTTCCATCGCACGGTTTCCGGGGAATTGCAGAGGGCCGTCAGCCCCTCCACGCGCTCGAGCCACGCATTGAACTCATCGGTCCGATTGAAGTAGTCCCAGATCGTCCGGAAGACGGCGCAGCGGAATCCCGACCAATCGATCTCGGGGCGCGCCCAGTCGACGCGCACCGACGAGAGCCCGCGCCGTTGGAGCGCGTCATGGAGCAGGCGATCGTCGAGCAGGATGTTGGGGTGGAGTAGGTGGCTTTCGGGGGTGGCGGGCCCCTCGAACCGGTGTTCGGTCAGAAGGGCGACATCGGCGCGAGGCATCAGTGCCGCGCCAGTCGATGCTCGAGGTTCTTCTTCACGTCGGGCCACTCGGTCACGAGGATGCTGTAGATCACGGTGTCGCGCGCGCTGCCGTCGGGGCGGATTCGGTGGTGGCGGATCACGCCGTCCTTCTTCGCGCCCAATGCCTCGATCGCCTGCTGCGACCTGAAATTGAAGTTGTCGGTGCGGAGACCGACCACCTTGCACCCGACGGTGTCGAACGCATGACCGAGGAGCAGGAGCTTGCACGACGTGTTCACGTGGCTCCGCTGCCAGCTCTTCGCGTACCACGTGTACCCGATCTCGACGCGGTCGACGTCCGCGATGACGTCGTGATAGCGCGTGCTGCCGACGATCGCGCCGCTCTTCGCCTCCCGCACGGCCCAGGGAAGCATGTGGCCTTCCTTCTGGCCCGCGAGCGCGGTCTCGACGTACGCGCGCACCTTCGACGCCTCCGGAACCCACGTGTACCAAAGGCGCCACAATTCGCCGTCGGCGACCGCGGCGGAGAGCGCGTCGACGTGCTCGAGCGTCAACGGCTCGAGCCGCACGCCGAAGCCTTCGAGCGTGACGGGGCGGAGCTCGATCATGGATTTCTCGGGAAGGGCATCCCTACAGTTTACGCGATAGCCAGCGCATGGTGTTGAGGGCGAACTGACGATTGTCGTTGTCGGGCGTGTTCATCCCGAAGGGGACGCCCTTGTGCGTCTGCGCCGTCATCATTGCCGCCTCGCCGAGGACGACGACCCGTCCCTTCCCCCACTCCATGGCGATCCCCTGGGCGCGCCCGGCCGGGACCGCCGCCAGGCTGTCCGCCACCGGAACAAATTCCATCGCCGATTCGGGCAGGCGAAGCAGCACCGTCGCCCCAGGCGGTTCGTCGAGCGACTGTCCCGTGTAGGTCATGACGCGCCGGACGGAGTTCTGGGGCCGGCTCCCCGCGATGATGGGATGATCGCCGAGGCGGCCATTTCCGGTCGAGAAGAGGAGCGGGTCCGACAATTCCTGCGGCA
>DATEND010000080.1:0-3450 GCA_035275245.1 Candidatus Eiseniibacteriota bacterium | reverse complement strand
TTCCGGCGGGCCGGCTCGGGACGCCGCACGAGATTGCGCGCGCCGCGCTTTTCCTGCTCGCCGAGGAGTCGGGATACGTGACCGGCGCCGCGCTCCACGTCTCCGGCGGCTATCTCCTCTGACGGCGAGGAAGGGACCCATGGACGCGCCGTTCGAACTCGTCCCCATCCATACGCCCGAGGGGGCGAACATGATCCTGGGCCACGCCCACTTCATCAAGACCGCCGAGGATCTCTACGAAACCGTCGTGAACTCGGTGCCGAACGCGTCGTTCGGCATCGCGTTCTCGGAGGCGTCGGGCCCGCGCCTCGTCCGAAGCGAGGGAAACGATGGGGGCCTGACCCAAGCGGCCGAGCGCGAGCTCCTGCGCTTGGCGTGCGGCCACACGTTCCTGATCTTCCTCAAAGGGGCCTATCCGATCAATCTCCTCCGGGACGTGCGCGCGTGCGTCGAGGTCGCGACGATCCATTGCGCGACGGCGAATCCGGTGATCGCGGTGGTGGCTCGGAGCGGGGAAGCCGGCGCGATCCTCGGCGTCATGGACGGCGAGGGGCCCCTGGGCGTCGAGGACGAGGCGGGTGCGAAGGCCCGGCGCGAGTTCGTTCGAAAGATCGGCTACAAGCTCCCCTAAACGCCCCTCGCCTATACTCCTGCGCCGATCCGAGGGCGCATCCGCGTCCGGCTTCGTTGACGCTTCAGTATCAACGTGTTAGGCTTGATGCTAAACGCGGACTCTCTCGCCCCCCCGTCACCCTGAGGAACTGTGCGACCGTCGACACCGAAGGCTTGGGTGCTGCGCACCCCGGCCGCTCCCGAATTGGCCACCCGGCTTGCCCTGGACCTCGGCGTCTCTGAGACCTTTGCTCGGCTCCTGACGAACCGCGGCTTCACCACCATCGAGCAGGTCCACGACTTCCTCGAGCCTTCCATGGACCGCCTGCTCGACGCCTTCACGATGCGGGACATGGATCTGGCCGTGACGCGCGTGCTTCGCGCGGTGGACGAGCGCGAGCAGATCTTGGTGTACGGCGACTACGACGTGGACGGGATCACGTCGACGTCGCTCTTGACCGCGACCTTGACCGCGCTCGGCGCGAAGGTGTCGTACTTCATACCGGATCGGATCCGGGACGGGTACGGCCTCTCGGAGCGCGGCGTCGACGTGGCCCGGAAGCGCCGCGTGAAGCTCATCATCACGGCCGACTGCGGGATCACCGCAACGAACGAGGTGAGGCTCGCGAAGGCCGCCGGCATCGAGGTCCTCGTCACCGACCACCACGAGCCGCTGGGCGAGTTGCCCGAGGCCGTGGCCGTGTTGAACCCGAAGCGGAAGGACTGCCCGTACCCGTTCAAGGACTTGGCCGGCGTCGGCGTCGTCTTCAAGCTCGTGCAGGGTCTGGCCGCACGGCGGCCCGACTTCCTGCCGCGGTCGTTCGTGCTGGGGCACCTCGACCTCGTGGCCTTGGGCACCATCGCGGACGTCGTGCCCCTCCTCGGCGAGAACCGCATCTTCGCCAAGATCGGGCTCGAGCAGCTCTGCACGTCGGAGAAACCGGGCATCGTGGCGCTGAAGGAGGTCGCGGGCCTGAAGACGCGCCGCGTCGAGAGCGGGCACGTGGCCTACATCCTGGCGCCGCGGATCAACGCGGCGGGCCGCCTCGGAAACGCGGAGAGCGGCGTCCGGCTGCTTCTCTCGACGGAGCCGAGCGCGGCCGCGATCATCGCGGAGAGCCTCGAGGAGGACAACACCAACCGAAAGAAGATCGACGAGTCGACGCTCGAGGACGCGCTGGTTCAGCTTCGTCGCTACGGCGCGGAGCTGCCGCCCGCGATCGTTCTCTGGTCGGACCGCTGGCATCCGGGCGTGCTCGGGATCGTCGCGTCGCGGCTGATCGAGCGATTTCACCGCCCGACGATCCTCGTCGCGTGCGACGGCGAGGAGGGGAAGGGCTCGGGACGGAGCGTGCCGGGGTTCGACGTCCATCAGGCGCTCCAGGAGTGCAGCGAGTACCTGATCGGATTCGGCGGCCACTCCTATGCGGCAGGGCTCACGATCCAAGCGGAGAATCTCGAGGCGTTCCGGGACCGCCTCTGCGCCGTCGTGACCGCGCGCATTCGGCCCGACGACTACATCCCGAAGCTCGCGATCGACGGGCCGATCCTCCTCGACGACCTGAACGAGGATCTCGTTCAGTTCCTCGATCGCCTCTCGCCTTTTGGCATCGGCAACGCGGAGCCTCTGTTCATCGCCGACGACGTCCGCCTCGCCTCGCCGCCCATGGTCGTCAGCCGAAACCATCTCAAGATGAGCATCCGGCAAAACGGGCGCGAGATGGATTGCATCGGCTTCGGCATGGGCCACATGGCGGGACCGCTCACCACCGAGGCGGGCCGGATCTCCGTGGCGTTCGTGCCGACGATCAACGTCTGGCAGAACCGCGCGCGACTTCAACTCAAGCTGCGCGACATTCAGGTGCGTTGACCGTGGATTCGGTCCCGACCGAAGCTCTGGGACCGCTTCTGGCCGCGCTCGCCAAGACGGGCCGTCCGTACAACGAAGAGGCGATCCGCGGGGCGTACGACTTCGCGGCGCGCGCCCACGGAGTCCAGAAGCGGATATCGGGCGAGCCGTACGTCACGCACTCCGTCGCCGTGGCGGCCATTCTGGTCGATCTCCTGGGGACGGGCGTCGACGAGACCTTGGTCCAGGCCGCGCTCCTGCACGACGTGGTCGAGGACACCGACCGCGACCTGGCGACGATCGAACGGCGCTTCGGCCACGATGTGGCGGCCCTGGTCGACGGCGTGACCAAGATCAGCGGGCTCCACTTCGACCGGCCCGAACAGGAGCAGGCCGAGAACTTCCGGAAAATGCTCCTCTCCATGGCGCGCGATTTGCGCGTGATCCTCGTCAAGCTGGCCGACCGGCTTCACAACATGCGAACGCTCACGGCGCTCGACCCCGTCCGCGCGCGCGCGATCGCGCGCGAGACCCGGGAGATCTACGCGCCGCTCGCGCACCGGCTCGGCATCGGGCGGATCAAGTGGGAGCTCGACGATCTCTGCCTGAAACATCTGGATCCCGAGGCCTACGACGATCTCCGGCAGAAGGTGTCGCTGAAGCGCGAGGAGCGGGAGCGGCTCGTCCACGCGGTCATGAACCCAGTCCAGGCCCGCTTCAAGGATCTGGGGATCGAGGCCGACGTCGTGGGGCGGCCGAAGCATCTGGATTCGATCTACCGGAAGATGCGGGCGCAGGGGCGTCCGTTCGAGGAGATCTTCGATCTCCTGGGCGTGCGCGTGCTGACCCGCGACAAGGCCGACTGCTATCGCGTTCTCGGGGTGGTCCATGACCTCTTCACTCCCGTCCACGAACGTTTCAAGGACTACATCGCGACGCCGAAGAGCAACATGTACCAATCCCTCCACACGACCGTCGTCGCGCCCGGC
>DATEND010000079.1:0-4292 GCA_035275245.1 Candidatus Eiseniibacteriota bacterium | reverse complement strand
CCGATCGGCCTGAAGCTCGCGTTCGAGACCACGCCGGAGGGCCGGCTCCACACCCTCTGGCGCCCGAAGCAGGAACACGTCGGATTCAAGGACCTGATTCACGGCGGCCTCGTCGCGACGGTGCTCGACGAGGTAATGGCGCGGGTGATCTACGAGCGCGGCATGCCGGGCGTCACCGCCGTCATGGAGACGAAGCTCCTACGGCCGCTTCGGTGGGGACGCGAGTATCGGTTCACGGCGTGGGTCGTTCGGGAGCGTTCGAAAACCGTCGAGACCGAGGCGGAGGCCGTCGACGTCGAGACCGGCGAGCGCGCCGCGTCGGGCAAGGCGACGTTCGTGCGGCGGCAGAGCTAGCGCGTCGCGCGGCGGCCGTCGGCCGGGTTAGCGCGTCGCGCCGGTGCCCGGCGTCTTTCCGCGAGGCACCTCGGTGCGTTCCGTCCTCACGCGTGGCGCCCCCTTCACGTATCGGTCGAACCACGTCGTCATCTCCCAGAGCGTGTGCTCCACCGACTCGCGAGCCTCGTAGCCGTGCGACTCCAGGGGCAACGTGACGAGCCGCGCGGTCCCGCCCGTCCCGGCGATCGCCCGGTAGAGCAGATCCGACTGCAGCGGCACCGTTCCCGGATTGGCGTCCAGCTCGCCGTGCATGATCAGGATCGGTTCCCGGATCTTGTCCGCATGCATGAGCGGCGAGAGCCCCACGTAGACCTCCGGGGCCTCGTAGAGCGTCCGGCGCTCCGTCTGGAATCCAAACGGGCGGAGCGTGTGGTTGTACGCCCCGCTCCGCGCGATCCCCGCGCGGAAGAGGTCGGTGTGCGCGAGGAGGTTCGCGGTCATCAGGGCGCCGTGGCTGTGGCCCGCGACGCCGACGCGTTCGCGGTCGGTCACGCCCAGGGAAACGGCCTTGTCGATGGCCGCCTTCGCGTTCGCCGTGATCTGGTCGACGAACGTGTTGTAGACGCTGTCCGGGTGCCCGACGACCGGCATCGCCACGTTGTCGAGCACGGCGTATCCGTCGAGCAGGAAGAAGAGCGGCGACGTTCCGGCGATCGTGAGGAATCTACGATCCGACCCGACTACTTGTCCCGCGGTCTCGGCGTCCGAATACTCGAGCGGGTAGGCCCACACGACGGTGGGGAGCCGCGTCCCCTCCCGGTAGCCCGGCGGTAGGTAGAGCGTGAAGGTGAGCGGCACGCCGTCGGCGCGCTCGTACTTCACGAGCCGCTTCGTGATGCCGCGAAGGCGCGGCGCGGGATCGGCGAAGTGCGTCAGGGCGCGGCGCGTCGAGGCGACCTCCGCCTCGCCGGCCTGGAACCGCGCCTCCCGTTTCCCGAGCGAACGAAGCTGGTAATTCGGCGGATCGCGCGGCGACTCGCGTCGCGTGAGAAACGTGCCCTTCGCCGGGTCGACCCACGTGACGAACGATTCGTAGTCCGTGCGCCCCGACCGGAACAGGCGCTCCGTCTTCCCCGTGCTCAGATCGTAGCGATCGAGAAACGGCCGATCTCCCTCCGGAGAAGCGCCGGCGCCGGAGAGGTAGAGCCACGAACCCTCCCGATGCATCACGGCGGATCCGTTCGGGAGGAACCGATAGAGCGGCGACCCCGGGTCGCGGTATCGATCGTTGTCGCTCAAGTCCCAGAGGATGCGAGGCGTCGTCGCCGGCGCGTCCATGTCGACGAGGAACGTGCGCGTCCAACGCCGCTCGCGCTCGAATTCGTCGACGATCGCGAACCCCGCCGAATCGCTCCACGCGATTCCCGCGAATCGCTCCTTGAGCTTGAGGATCTCGCGCGGCTCATCGGTGAAGGGCGAGCTCTGCGCCAAGAGCCGGTCGCGGTGCGGAACCTTCGCCATCGGGTCGCCGCCATCCAACGCCTCCGCCCACACGAGCGTCGCGGGTGCCGTCGGGCGCCAGTGATAGTTCCGCCGTCCCGTAGGCACGCCATGGATCGGAACCTGGTCCGCGAGGGGGAGGTTTACGAAGGGAATTCGCGCTCCCGTATCTCTTTTCCAAATAGTGGCTTCCCGGGCAAATCTCCAGTAGGGATGGAAGTGAGAGTAGGGGCGATGAATTCGTTCGACCAGGAGGTAATCGCCGCTGGGTGAAGCAGTGATCGACGCGTAGACGTCGGGTTCGCCGAGCGGCGCGACCGAGCCGGTCTCGGCGTCCACGACCGCGATCTGCGCGCGCAGGTAGTAATCGAAGAGGCGCTCGTCGAACGCGGTCTTCAGCACGTCGCGGTTCTCGTACGTGCTTCCGATGCCGCTCTTCCCGGACGCTTCCTCGATGTTCGGCGCCTCCGGTACTGACGGCGCCGGCGGTGCGTCGCCGCGATCCGGCGGGATGCGCTTGATCAGGAGCGAGCGCTGATCCGGGAGCCAGAGGAAGTAGGGCCAGAGAACGGCGTTCAAGCGAACGCCCTCCAACCGACGCGCCTTGGCCGTCGCGACGTCGCAGACCCAGAGCTCGAAGCCGCTCTCCGTTTGCATCGTGAACGCGAAGCGGCGTCCGTCGGCGGTCCAAAGCGGCACGCCCGCGCGGGCGCCGGCTGGAAGCGGGACGACCGTCTCCGCCCCATCGGGGAGCCGCTTCAGCGTCAGCCGGGTCCAGTACGCGGACCGGTGCGTTCCGTTCACACGCGGGTCGATCCGGAGTCCGGCGAGGCGGAGCATCGGCTGGGCCAGGTCCGAAAGCGGGGGGTAGCTCGGCTTCTCGCCGAAAAGCATCGCGTCGCGGGTCGGGCTGACCCACGCGGTCGGGAAGAACGCCGCGTCGAGCGCTTCTTTGATTGCGCGAGACGGCTTCCGGTACCCCTCTTCCGCGGCGGCCGCGGCTGCGCGCGGCGGTTCGGGTGTCGCTCCGGTGAGGAGAAGCGCGGCCAGGAGAGCGATCGTGGAGGTAGTGGGGCGCATCATCCCCCCTTCAAGATGACGAGTGCCGCGAGCGCGGAAGCGCCCGCGTTCTTCTGATCATGATACCCCACGCCGCGCAATTCTTCCGGTACGGCGTTCCGCCATCCCTGCGCCGGATCGTGGGCGAAGTAGAGGGTTCGAACCGAGGCGTTCGGACCGAGTTGCGCGACGAATCGCCCGACCAGTCGCTCGTCGAAATTGCGAAACCAGCCGTGATCCTCGTATTTCCCGTACGGAACCGTGAGGAGGAGCGTGCCGCCCACTTTTAGAATTCGCATCATCTCGGCGAGGGCCGCGTCCGGGATCCGCTCGTCGGCCGTGGATCCGGGCCGGTAGGCCGTGTTGTCCATGCCGAAGTGTTCGAACGACGAGATGCACCAGATCAAATCGAAATCCCCGTCGGCGAAGGGGGTCGCGTCGATCGAGGCCCGGACGGACGACTCGTAGAGAGGGGACGCTTCGTAGACGGGGTCGGCGATATCGACCCCCGTGAGTCGGCGGGGTGGCGGGAGCGATCGAATCATGTCCCGGTGGCAGGACATGCTGTTCGCGTGCCCGACGTCGAGCACCTTCCGCCCCGGCACATACGAGAGCCGCGCCAGGAGGAGTTCCACGACGCGCTCGGGCATTCCGCGGCCGAAGGGGGAGGGGAGCACGACGCGATCCGGGAACGCATGTCCAACGGCCTGAACGGCGCGCTCGACTTCGCGCGTGATGTTTCGTTGCAGATCCCGTCCGAGGAGCGTTCGTAGGAGCGGTCGAATCCCCGGCGGCGTCATCGCGCCTGGGAGGAGGCCGCGGGGCTCTTCCGCGCAATGATCGCGATGTTGTTCGCGTAGTCGCACCCCAAAATGCGGCGCTTCACGTATGCGACGATCGCGTTTCGGACTACGGCGATCGGCCCCGGGCTCTGGGACCCCAGCACGACGCGATAGCCCTCGACCTCCATTCCCTGGCAGCGAAGGAACGCCCAGAGGTCCTGGATGTTGTACGTCTGCACGTGCGTCATGTCCCACGACCGTGGGTCGGGAATGTAGGCGGCGTTCGGGGTCTGGATCACGAGCGCGCCGGCGGAAGTCAGGAGCGAGATCATCTTCTTGAGCAGGGTGAGGCCGTCGGCGAGCGGGAGGTGCTCGAGCACGTCGAGGCAGAGGATCGCGTCGTAGGGGCGGGTCACTTGGGAGAGGTCCCGGTACGTGTAGCGACCCTCTTCGCCCACGTCCTGCGTGTGGTACTCGCCCCTGAATCCGGCGCCCTGGATCTTCTCCCTCACGCGCGTGTCGCCGGCGCCGACGTCGAGGAGGGAGGAAGCGCCCCGGATCGCGTCGAAGTAGATCCGTTCGATGTCGCAGAGGCCGTCCGTTTCCCACCACCGG
>DATEND010000078.1:0-4851 GCA_035275245.1 Candidatus Eiseniibacteriota bacterium | reverse complement strand
GAAGGACTTCTACGAGACGCTCCCCTATGCCGATCCGGTCGGCGCGATCGGAAACGCGTGCGGGCTCCCGGCCGTGGCGCTACCGGCCGGATTCGGCCGCGGCCGCATGCCGGCCGGATTCCAGATCATGGGCTCGGCGTTCGAGGAGTCGCTCCTCCTCGACCTCGGCGAGGCGTACCAGAGCCGGACCCGGCATCACCTGGCGCGTCCGCCGCTCGCCGCCTGACGGCATGACCCCCGAGATCCGGGCGCGGCGCGACCGCGTGGCCAAGGCGTGGGACGTGAAGGACGCGGTCGTCCTGATCGGAGCCGGCGAGCGAATCCTGATCCCCGGAACGGGCGATCAGACGTATCCCTTCCGATCCCATCCCGAATACTTCTACCTGACCGACCGCGAGTGCCCCGGAGCGGTGCTCGCCTTCGACCCGGGCGGCGGATGGACCGACTTCGTTCCCGACGTCACGGAAAAGGAACGCGTCTGGGAAGCGGGGACGCAGGCCGAGGGCACCTCCATCGCGGAGCTCGGCGCCTGGATGGCGGCGCGCCGGGGCCGCCCCGTCGTCATGCTCGGCGTCGAGCTCGCGGGCCAGCGATTCGACGCCGCGCGAACCCTCGAGGCGCGCGATGTCTACCTCCACGCGCGGCGGTCCAAGGACGCGCTCGAGCTCGAGCGGATCCGCGGCGCGGCGGCGGCGACCGCGGCCGGATACGCGGGCATTCGCGACGCGATCCACCCCGGGGCGACGGAGCGCGCCATCGCCACTCAACTCGAATGGGGGTTCCGCTGCGGGGGCGCGGACGGGACCGCCTACGAGACGATCGTCGGGACGGGTCCCAATTCCGCGGTGCTTCACTTCGAGCCGACCGACCGCGAAGCGCGGGAGGGCGAGCTCGTGCTGATCGACGCCGCGGCCGGCCTCAAGCGCTACGCCTGCGACGTGACGCGCACTTACTCCGCGGGCAAGTCGTTCACGCCCGAACAGCGGGACCTCTACGCGCTGGTCCTCGCGGTGGAGTCGGCGGCGATCGCGCGTTGCGTTCGCGGCGCGGAGATGGTGGACGTCCACGAAGCCTCCTACCTCGAGGCGACGAAGGGACTCATCGAAATGGGGTTCCTTCGCGGCACGCCGGAGGGGCTCGTCGAGCAAGGCGTGACCGAGCTTTTCTATCCGCACGGCATCGCCCACATGGTGGGTCTCGGCGTGCGGGACGCGACGGGCAAGTTCCCCGGACGGCAACCTAGAACCGACGCGGGAAAGCGGCTCCAACGCATGGATCTGCCGCTCGAGCCGGGGTACGTCGTGACGATCGAGCCCGGGATCTACTTCATCCCGCCGCTCCTCTTGGATCCGAAACGCCGGGAGAAATTCGCCGACGCGATCCTCTGGTCGAAGGTGGAACCGTGGCTCGCCCAGGGCGGGATTCGGATCGAGGACACGGTGCACGTCACGGACGGCGCTCCCGAGAACATGACGGCGGCGATTCCGAAGTAGCGCCGCGCCAGGCCGGAGCCGGGGCTCGGCTAGCCGTGCCGGAGCCGTGCGGTCGGCGGGCCGAACCGATCCTCGGCCCACCCGAGGATGAGATCGTAGTAGCCCGGAACCGGCAGCTCGATCAGCGTTCCCTCGCGGCGGCGCTCGGCCATGCAGCGAAGGCACTCCGCCGTCCCCTCGACCACCTGGATCGCGTGCCCGCCCTCCGGGATCACCCGGAAGGTGGCGTCCCGATTCCCGCCGCGGCGGAACGCGGCCTTGAGCGCCGCCACGCTCGGCTCGACCGGGATGTGGCGGTCCTTCCCGCCGAACACGTTCAGCACGGGAACCCGGACGCGCGCCGCGACCGCGGCGGGGTCGTATTCGTACGTTCGCTTCAAGGTCGCGACGATATCGGGCGGTAGCGCCGACGGAGGCGGGAGCGACTCGAGATTCGCGAGCGCCTCGAACCAACGATCGGTCTCGCTGGCCGCGCGAAACCACGGGCGCGCAGGAAGACCGCGAAATGCCGCGCGCGCGGCCTCGACTCCCTTCCCCGTCGCGAAGTAGGTCAGGATGCGCCGGCGAACGTCGATCGCCTCCGCCACCTGGCGGGGCGGAACCTTTCGCTCGGAGAGGTCGACGCCACGCTGAAACATCGTCTGCTCGAACGGGGACACGCCGGGCCCGGAGATGTTGATCACGAACGCCACTTCCGGCGACTTCGCGGCCATCAAGAGGGCGAGCCAGCCTCCCTGGCTCACGCCCCAAACGCCGACTCGCGTCGAGTCGATGTCCCGTCGTCCGAGCAGGTAGCGCACCGCGGCGAGCCCGTCCCCCGCCGCGACGTCGAAATCGGGCGTCTCTTCGTACGTGCCCTCCGAGTCGCCGACCCCCCGCTTGTCGAACGAGAGCGCCGCGAATCCACGCTCCGCGAACCTCCTGCGGAGATCTTCGAAGAAGGGCGCGTCGCGGGGCGATGGATCCGATCCGGTGAGGAGCACGATGGCCGGGTACGGCGCCGGGCCGTCCGGCAGATCGAGCGACCCGGTAAATCCAATGTCGCCGTTCTGGAAGCGGACCGTCTCGGATGCGGCCCGGGAGTTCGCCGGGAGGGTCGAGAGTGCTACGCCCGCGAGCGCGGCGGCGAGTAACGCGCGGCGAAGTGTCGCGGGGATCGTTCGGCTGCTGGATCTCGAGAGTGGGCGGTCCCTCATTGGACCTAGGAGTCTACTGCAACACCGCGGCGGCAACGCCCTCCATGTGCTGGCGCAGCCAGGGAGGCGGATAAGCCGCCACCGCCATCATGCAGACCAGGATTCCGACCACCAGCAGCACCGCGGTGAAGGCGCGACGGCGGATTCGTCTCCGGTGCTCCAGCTCGTGATAGCGCCAGAGCAGCTCGGCCTTCTCCTCCGGCGTCAGCGGCCGGCCGAGCAGGAGTTTTTGCACCACCTTGGGCAGCCGGTGCTTGTCGCCGCGATACGACCCGTTCCACTTGGTCAGCGGCAGGTCGAGCCGCGCTTCGGATATCTCGAGGCCTCTCTCGTGTTTGTCCATTGTTTCCCCCGGGCGGCGCGTGCGCGGTCGGCGCGCTTCTCAGGGGCTTCTTATCGGCAGATTTCGAGGCGACCTTTACACACGCCCAACGGGCAGTTACCCTTGTATCTTATTGCTACAAATAGCGTTCCCGTATGACCCCGACGTGATGACGCTCGTGGCCGGCGATCACCCAGGCCAGCGCACGGACCGACATCAAGTTCTCGGACGCGATGCCCGTACGGCATAGGGCCTCCTCGTCCAGGTGGCGGTAGAGGTGCAGGGTCGCCTCCCGCACCGCCCGGAATTCCGCGATCAGATCCCGAAGCGTCCGACGTCCAAAGGCGCCGGCGGGGACGTAATCGTCCTGTTCGAATCCCGGGAGGGGGGTCTCGTCACGGCGCGCGAAACGAAGCGCGCGGTAGGAGAAGACGCGCTCGCCGTCGATCACGTGGCCGATCACATCCTTCACGCTCCACTTCCCCGGCTCGTACCGATGATCCCCTTTCGCCTCGGGGAGCGAGCCTAGGAACGCCGCCGTCTCGCCGATCTGGTCTCGAAGCGTCTCCACGATCGGGCCGTCCGGGACGAGTGCTACGTAGCGGCCGTAGTAGGGCGCGTATTCGTTCGGGGCGGGGCGCACGGCGGTTTCCATGGGTCGATCTCCTTTCGGGGGTCGGGCGTTTGGCGTCGCGCGACCATTCTACCCCGATCCGCCGATTCAACCCCATAGGGCGCCTCATCCCATGTATGATCGCCCGATGCCATTTGCAGCTCTAGGGTTACCGCCATCGCTCCTCAAGGGAGTCCGCGCCGCCGGGTACACCGACCCGACGCCGATCCAGGCCAAGGCCATCCCCATCATCCTGACCGGCTCCGACATGGTCGGCGCCGCGCAAACGGGGACGGGCAAGACCGCCGCCTTCATCCTCCCGATCCTATCCCGGCTGCTCGACGGGCCGAAGCGGCTCCGAGCGCTGGTCCTGACGCCCACCCGCGAGCTGGCCGCCCAAGTCGAAACGAACGCCCGCGACTACGCGCGGTTCACGGACCTCCGGGTCGGTGTGGTCTACGGCGGCGTTCCGATTCCGCCTCAAGAGCGGATGTTGAAGCAGCACGGCCTCGACCTCCTGGTCGCCACGCCGGGCCGTCTTCTCGACCTGCACGATCGCCTGGCGCTTCGGCTCGACTTCGTCGAGGTGTTCGTTCTGGACGAGGCCGACCGAATGGTCGACATGGGCTTCGCGCCCGATCTCAAGCGGATCATCCGGCTCCTCCCGAAGAAGCGGCAGACGCTGCTCTTCTCCGCCACGATGCCGCCGGAGCTGAACAAGGTGGCGAAGGAGGCGCTCGTGGATCCCGCGCGGGTCGATCTCGCGCCGCCTTCCCGGCCGGCGGCCGGCATCACGCAGGCCGTCTATCCGGTGCCCCGGCACCTCAAGACCGATCTTCTCGACACGCTCCTCTCGATGGACGAAGTGGGGAGCGTGATCGTCTTCGTGCGCACGAAGCACGGCGCGGACCGTCTGGCGCGACTCCTGGAGCGACGCGGCCAGTCGATCGCGACGATCCACGGGAACCGGAGCCAGAGTCAGCGCGAGCGTGCCCTCTCCGATCTCCGACGGGGCCGCATCCAGGTGCTCGTCGCAACGGACATCGCGGCTCGAGGAATCGACGTCGAGGGGATCACCCACGTGATCAACTACGATCCCCCGCATTCGCCCGAGGATTACGTGCACCGCATCGGCCGAACCGGCCGCGTGGACGCGGTGGGCGACGCCTTCACGCTGATGGCGCCCGAGGAGCAGAAGGACGTCATCGCCATCGAGAGGTTCCTTGG
>DATEND010000077.1:0-4119 GCA_035275245.1 Candidatus Eiseniibacteriota bacterium | reverse complement strand
GATCGAGCTCTACGGCCCCGTCTTCCGGGAAGACGAGCGAAATTTCGTCATCTGGCCCTTCTTCGCGACCCAGGCGCCGCTCGTGCGATCCGCGTATCACAAGGAGTTCCTGGACGGCTTTCGATACGCGGTCCTCTCGCGCGAGATTTGGCGACGCTTCGAAGCGGACTCGGTGAATTACCCGAGCGAGTTCGCGTTCTACCGCTGGCTCCATACGCAAACGCCGCTCGTCTGGACGACGCAGGGCATGAAGCTCGCGGGCCCCGTGATCGAGGTTCGGAAGCTCCCGCCCTTCCTCAGCACGAAAGCGACGCGCGATAGCCTCTTCCGCGCCGTGGTCCCGACGCCGACCCACACGACGCGGCTCGCGCTTTGGTGCGCGCAGATGTCCGCGTTCTTCGGCCGAATGGACCGCCATGACCGCGCGGAGGAATGGGCGATGCGCGGTCTCACGATCGAGGCGGCCAACATGATGCCGCAGCTCTACGCGGCGCTCGCCCTATCGCGGCTTCGCTTGAAGCATTTCCCGGACGCGGAAGACGCCGCCAGGCGCGGGATCGCGGTCAGCCCCAGGTCCCACGCGCTCTATCTCTACCGAGCCATGGCGCTCGAGGAGCTGGGGCGAAGCGAGGAGGCGCTCGCCTCGCTCCAACGCGCGTACGATCTATCGAAGGACTCGAGGATTCAACTCAACATCGGGCAGCTGCTCGCGGACATGGGCCGTTTTTCCGAATCGCTCGTCGCCCTCGCGCAGGTGCCGCCGGGAACGCCACAACGTGCGGCTGCTCGGCGCGACATGGCGGTGATCCTTTTGCAGATCCCGGGCAAGCAGGCCGAAGGTTTGGCGGCGCTTCAAGAGGCGGCCGCCCTGGAGCAGGATCCCGGTCAGGCGCGGCTGTTGCGCGAGGAAGTCGATCGTCTGACCCGAGAGGCGGCCACCCGCCCGCGCTAAGATCAGCGAGCGATCCCGATCGCTTCGTAGCGCTTGGTCACGAGGTCGCCAATCGCTGCGCGAATGGCAGCGTCGGCGTCCGCATCAGGCGGAGGCGCATCGATGAATCGGCGCCATGCGGCCTCGGACTTCCACCGCACGATCTCGACCAAAGCGTCGGCTTGCCCGGGATCGCGAAGGAGCGAGGACCCGAGGGCTTTGGGGTAAGCGCCGCGGATCGCGTCGTTCGCGCGCCGCCAGGCGCGATGAAACGAGCGGGCCGTCCCCGGGCGCGCGCGGATGCGATAGATGCGAACGTGATCTCCCGCGATCGGCGCGGTTCCGAGGCGATCCTCCACTTCGGTCAGTTCCATCCTCGAACCGGAAATGGGCTTGCCTCCACCTGCCGCCAGGGCGGCGGCCCCTGCCCGCGACGAACGCTTCCATTCGCGCCCGTCCCAGCGCTCGACTACGCGGTAGATGGCAGCGTCGTCCAGGCTTCGTAGCAACACCTCGCCGCGCCATCCCTTCACGCGGGCGCGTCGCGCCGTTGCGCGCGCGCGCCACGCGGCCTCGAATCTCGCGCGCGCGCTCGAGTTCACCCGCCAGTCTTGGAGGATCCAGTCCGTAGCGGTTGTCGTGGCTCCGGCCGCGGCCTTGGGCCGCGCCGCGCCGAGCTTCCGCACTCGCGCAATCTCTTCGAGGTCCGCGTTCACCGCGTCCGCGCCCGCGGCGATCGCGTCCGAGTGGCGGCGGCCCGCGCCGTAGACGCGCACGTTGTAGCGTCCGTGGTATTGAGCGTCGCGGCCCTCGTGGAGCGCGCGGATTCGCTCGCGCGTGACGGGGTGCTGGAGCGCCACCCAACCGAGCGGACCGTCGCGATCGGAGAGATCGAGCACTCGACGGTCGAGGTTTCGGCCCTCCACGACGCAGAGGTCGTCGATTTCACCGAACAATGCCGCGACGCGCTCGAGCGGCGCGGCCATGCCGCTCACGACTACCGTGATGCCCCGGGGTGCCATTCCGGGACGGGCCGACATGCTCCAGTGATCGGCGCGCTCCCGTAGCGCGTCGAAGATCGCGCGATGGTACTGCGCTCCCGACTCCTTCAAGTCCAGCGTCACATAGAACTGGAGGCCGTCCTTCAGAACCGACGGCGACCTACCCCGAACGGCGAGGATCGCGTCGAGGGCATCCGTCAGGGTTGGGCTCCGGCCCACGTCCCGCACGTCGTGCGCGCAAACGACCGCCGAGTCCTTCGCGCGCCATCGCAGGTCGAACTCCGCGCCGTTAGCACCCGCGCGAAGCGCGGCTCGAAGTTGGTCGATCGTGAAGGGAGTGTCGGACCGCGGATGGAACGTCACGACGAGCGGCGCCCGCGGCAACTCGTTCGCGCACGAGGTCCAGGCCGCTGCCTCAGGCGCGATCGCAAGACCGAACGCCAGAAGAAGCGACGCGAGCGCGCGAATCACAGCCCGTATTCTTTGAGCTTCCGGTAGAGCGTGCGAAGTCCGATGCCGAGCACGCCCGCGGCCTTCTGCTTGTCGTACCCCACCGAGCGCAGCGTGGCTTCGATCGCGGCCCGCTCGATCTCCTGCATCGGCATCCCCACGGACAGGTTGAGCGCGGGCGCGGTCGGCGACTTCTGTTGCCGGATCGCGAGCGGTAGGTCCGACACGTCGAGGAGGCGCTTCCCCTGCGTGAAGATCACCATCTCCTCCACGGTGTTCTTCAGCTCGCGGATGTTGCCCGGCCAGTCGTACTGCATCATCTGATCGACGGCGCCGCGGGTCACGCCCAGCACCTTCCGCGAATGCTCGCGATTGAATTCCTTCACGAACGTCTCGACGAGGAGCGGGATGTCCTCGCGCCGCTCGCGAAGCGGCGGAACCTCCAACAACACGACGCGGAGCCGGTAATAGAGGTCCTCGCGAAATCCGCCGCGCGCGACGAGCAGCTCGAGCGGCCGGTTGGACGCCGCGATCACGCGCACGTCCACGGTGACGGTCTCCTCCCCGCCGACCCGCTCGAATTGCCGGTCTTGAAGGACGCGAAGGAGCTTCGTCTGGATCGTGAGGGGAATCTCGGAGATCTCGTCGATGAAAAGCGTGCCCTGATCGGCCAGCTCGAACCGCCCCTTCCGCTGCTGATCGGCCCCCGTGAAGGCGCCGCGCTCGTGGCCGAAGAGCTCGCTCTCGATGATGTTCTCGGAAAGTTCCGCGCAGTGGAGCTTCACGAAGCGCTCGTCCTTGCGCGGGGACATTTGGTGGATCGCCTTCGCGATCAGCTCCTTGCCGGTGCCCGTCTCGCCCTGGATCAGGACCGTCGCGCGCGTCGGCGCGGTGAGCGCAATGCGGGCATAGAGATCCTCCATGGTGCGCGAGCTTCCGGTGAGGTTGGGCACGCGGATCCGCTCGTCGAGGCGTTCGGCGAGGTCGGAGGCGCGGCTCACGAGCCGCTGGTGGGAGAGCGCCCGCCGGATGACCGCGACCATCTTCGGCAAGTTGATCGGCCGCGTCTGGAAGTCGTAGGCCCCCTCGCGCATCGCGGTCGTCGCCAGCTCGATCGTGCCGGCGTCCGCGATGAGGATCACGCAGACTTCCGGATTCCGGTTCTTGGCTACTTGTAGGAGCCGCATGCCGTCCATGCGCTGGGCGCGAAGCTCGGCGATGACGACTTCTGGGCCGGGAGGTGATGCTGCCCCGGCCTCGTCCGGTCCGGGCGCGTCGAGCACGTTGAACGCTTGCTCGCCGTCCTTCACCCACCGCACATCAAATCCATCCGCCTCGAGGGTGGCCAGAAGCTCCCTCGTTTCGGTGGTGTCCTTGTCGACGATCAGGGCGCGGGGGCGGTGGAGCGACACGGGAAGATCTCCGGGCAATTCGCAGGAAAGTGACGCAAACATACGAGTTTACGCGGGAAGCAGGGGCGGGTCAAGGCGGGCGGGGCACAGGAGGAATGCAAAAGGGGGCCGCCAATTGGCCCCCCCTCTGCCTACTGGTAGAACCTGAATGCAGTTGAAGCGGACTTGCTATTGTTTCCCTCGACGGCCTCAGGCACGTACCCGAATGGGTCAGCCACCACAAGGAACTTGTAGGTACCAAGGGGGACGCCCGCGCCGCATGAAACTGTTACCGATTGGGCGAGATTGTGCCATTCGTATCCGGGGTTGAGGCTTTGACCCTTTG
>DATEND010000076.1:0-3718 GCA_035275245.1 Candidatus Eiseniibacteriota bacterium | reverse complement strand
GTCGAGACGTGCCAAGGGTGCCACACCGAGGAGCACGACCAGTGGCTGACGACGCGCCACGCGCACGCGTGGGAGACGATGGTGAAGGAAGAGGTCGACACCGACCCCGAATGCGTCATGTGCCACGTGACCGGATTCGGCCGCGGGAATGGGTTCCGGCACAAGGACGTCACGCCGAAGCTCATCAACGTCCAGTGCGAAATCTGCCACGGCCCCGGGAAGGAGCACTACGACCTGATCACCGGCGGCGGGGACCGGAAGGCGAAGCCTTTCCACGCGCTCGAGCCGGTGACGGAAAAGATGTGCCGCTCGTGCCATCGCGATCATCACGATCCCGAGTTCGACTACGCGCACGACATCTTCCTCGTCTCGCACAGGCCGGACGAGCTTCGTGCGCGGCTCGACGCGGCGATGGGGAACATCCCCGGCGCGGATCCGGCAGGCAGCCACCCGCCGGCGTCGCCAGACGAGCTCTCCGAGTAGCGATCCCGACGCGCGGTCCAACGCGCCAATAGGGCACTGACGCTGCGGAATTCGTCGGCCGCTTCGGCACATAGACGGCGCTGACGGTCTTCTCAGCGTTCCCTTCCGCATCGCTCGCGACGCCGTAGATATCTCAGCAAACAACACTTACGCCGTATCGCGCGTCCGACGTCAAAATGGTACAGGGCGTGCTTTGGCGAGCGCTTGGACAAGCGATCGGGGCGCGTCGCCCCCCGCATCAACAAGCACCAGTTTCCATGAGGAGGTTGGAAATGGCTCTCGTCAGATGGAATCCGCGTCATCGCGACCGGATGCACGACCAATTCGATGCAATGCTCCAGGATTTCTTCTCGGATCCCTGGTCCACGAGCCCGGCCCTTCAAGCGGATTGGCTCCCGACCACCGATATCGTCGAGACCGATGATCGATTCGTCGTCGAGCTGGACCTTCCCGGCATGAAGCGCGAAGAGATCAAGATCTCGGTCCAGAACGGCTCTCTCACTGTGAAGGGTGAGCGGAAGCAGTCGTCGGAGCAGTCGAAGAACAAGTACTCGCGCTACGAACGGAGCTACGGATCGTTCACGCGTACGTTCCAACTCCCGAACACGATCGATGGAAGTCGTATCGAGGCCTCGTACCAGGACGGCGTGCTTCGTCTCGTGCTGCCGAAATCCGAGGCGGCTCGTCCGAGGGAGATCGAGGTCAAGGTCAACTAGTTCGCATCGCGTGCCGGAGCGCGGATGAACCCGCGTTCGCACGCATCACGCCCAGAGGGCGCCCTCCGAAGTTGGGGGCGCCCTTCGCATTGACAGCCGAGCGCGCGCTTCGATATAGTGCGGACGTCCTGGACGATTCTCTTCTGGAGGTCCTTGTGCTCGGTCCCCGGTTTCGTGCGCGCGCGTCGGCGATCGCCGCGGCGCTCGTAGCACTTCTCGCGGCGGGCGCGCCCGTGTCGGCGCAAGACCCGCTGCTCGACGACATCCAACTGCGTCCGCGCACGTCGAAGCCCGACACGGCAGCGGCCCCGCCGGCGCCGCTCCCCGTGCTGCCTGTCCCGGGAAGCGAGACGACTCCGCCTCCGGCGCCGGCGGTCGGCGAGCCCGCCGTGCAGATTCCCGTGGAGCCCGCTGCGCCGGCCGTAGCGCCCGTCACGCCGCCGCCCGCGGAAGTGATTCCCCCGCGTCCCGCATCCAAAGCCCGTCCGCAGCAGGTCGTGAATCTCGAAAAGGTCGAGGTCAAGGCGAGCGACTACACGCTCGTGCCCGACCCGATCGGCGAATCGGTGGTCCTCAACCTGAGCCGGATGGAGCGAGAGCCCGAGCGGAAGTGGAGCCTCCAGCTTTCGCTCGGCGCGGGCGAGGCGACGCTGAACGAGTCTTTCACGCGCGTCAGCACGATGGAGGATCTGGGACGCGACATCTTCGGGCAGCTCGCCGAAAACGCGGGTCCCGGGTTCGTTCTACCGTGGACCGACGAGGGCACGACGGACCCCAACAGCGCACTTCGGATTCGCGGGGACGTGCGCTACAAGCCGTGGCCGATCGTCACGCTCGAGGCGGCGCTCGGCCACGAAGGCGCCGAGATCTCGTTCTCGCAGCCTGGGTATCGCTTCGATGAAACGTCGGAAGTCATCGACGCGTCGATCGGCGCGCTCGTCACGCTCCCGTGGCGTTTGTGGCGCTTCGGCCTCTACGCGGGCGGAGGCGTTGGACTCTTGCGCGGCACGCTCACGTCGTCGCTCTACGTGCCGAGTTTCGAGGGCGCGCCCGATTACTCGGTGTCACGCGCAACCGGGAATTCGGGGCAATTCAGTCTGAAGGGCGGAGGAGAGGTTTATCTCACGCGCTTCATTTCCTTCACGCTCGAAACGGAGTACCGCCAGGCCGAAATCGACGAGCTCAAGTACGACGACAACGCGGAAATCAAGGCGCTTGGCGAAACGGATACACCGTATGCCTGGGTCGGCTACGAAGCCGATTTCATCGGGCGGTTCTTCCAGCCGATTGCCGATCCGAGTCAGCCCGTAAAGATCGACTTCTCGGGCCTGCTTCTGACGGGCGGAATTCGCTACCACTTCTAAGCTCCTCCGCTCTCGCTTTCCCCTCGTTCGACGTCAAAAAAAGCCTCAAGAATCGCTCGGCCACGCCGATCTATAAGCGAAAGTAGGGTGGGAAGTAGCACCCTTGGGCAGACTTCATCGAAGCGGAAAGCTTCTCGTTCATTACTGATCGGCGAGGTGAGAGCCCATGTCCAAAGAGATTCTCGACGTCAACGCCGCCGCAAAGTACCTCAACATCACCCGGGCGACCCTCTACAAGCTGGCCAAGGAGGGGAAAGTTCCGGGGCTGAAGGTCGGCGGGCAGTGGCGGTTCAGCAAGGACCGTCTCGACGAGCTCTTCGCGAGCACACCCGCGCCGAGTCGCGGGGACAACAGCTAGTCAACGCGCGATAAGCGGGGCGCAGGTCGTCGCGAGCCACGACCCGCGACCCCGAATCGCGTCCGGCGGCGTTCCCGGCTGCCCGTCATCTCGCTTGCTGCTCGGCGCTTACCGCGCCGGGCATTTTCGTTGCCCATCCTGCCGCCAATGGCGGCCAACTGGCACGATCCTCCCGCCGGTCGCTTGATACCGCTGGGGCCGGATGGTAGGCTTATCTGCTCGGAGGAAAACCCTCCTCGTGCGTTTTCGCGGCCCTTTCCAATTCCGACACCGGAGGTCAATGCGATGAAGTCTCGCTTCGTTCTCGCGGCGCTATTGGGCGCGGCGTGCGTTTTCTCATCCTGCGGCGGTGATGACGATCCCGCGCCGATGCAGCCCGTCGAGACACCCCCCGTCCGGAATCACCCCGACAGCCTGCTGACGAGCTGGTTCGAGCGCGCCTACGAGAGCGAAGACGACGACCTCTACAGCGAGATGCTGGATCCGGGCTTCACGTTCGTGTTCCTGCCCGCGGATCGGGACAGCTTCGGGCTCGAGCTGAACCTGGATGGGAACGGCGCGTGGGGAAAGACGAGCGACGTCGGGAGCACGGAGAACATGTTCGACGACGGCACGGTGTCCGACATCCTGCTCGAGCTTTCGGTGACGCAGACCCGGGATTACGCGGGCGGAGATTGCGTCGACTGCAAGGAGATCGAGACGAACGTGAACCTCCATGTCGTCACGAACCCGTCAGGCGCCAGCGAGCCGCTCGATCTCGTCGTCGATGGCCCTCAGACCTTTATCCTCAAGCCCGT
>DATEND010000075.1:0-14638 GCA_035275245.1 Candidatus Eiseniibacteriota bacterium | reverse complement strand
CGCTCGTGTAGATCGGAGTCCCCGAGGTGTCGTCGTACGTCCCGGACGTGGCGTAGATCTTGATCCAGTCGCATCCCTGCCCAAGATAATCTCGGGTCTTCTTCGTGATCTCCTCGGCGTTGGCCGCCGTGCCGTCGGGCGGCCACTTCATGTCCGTGCGACCGCCTCCGGGCGGATAGATCGGCCCCGCGGTCACGATCCGCGGCCCGGTGGCGAGCCCGCTCGCCACGGCTTGAGCGAGCGCCAGATCGATCCCATCGCTCGAGCCCATTTCGCGGACCGTCGTGAATCCCGCGCGGAGCGTCTTCTCCGCGTTCTTCGCCGCGGCGAACGCGACCGTGATCGGCGAGCCGAGGTAGTCGCCGAGATAGTTGGGCGCACGGGTCGTGTCGCTCCAGAGATACGAGAGATGCGTGTGCGCGTCGATGAACCCGGGCAGGAGCGTCATGCCGGTGAGGTCGATCCGCGTCGCACCGGCGGGCCCGGCGACCGAAGGCCCGATCGCGGTGATGCGTCCGTTCTCCACGACCACGCGCGTCCGGCCTTCGGGCCGGAGCGAGGCGCCGTCGAAGACGCAGTCGGCTTCGAGGACGAAGGAAGATGACGCGGGGGGCTGTGCGCTCGCCCCTGCGGGCGCGAACTGGAGCGCGTGGCCGCCTGCAAGCGTTGCGAGGAAAAGCGCGGCGGCGGGTCGCAGCATCACGCCTCGAGCGCGCGGTCGAAGAACCGCCCGAGGATGTTGCGCCCGGCGCGTTCCACGTCCGCGCGCCGCTCTTCCGTCAGTCGCACGCCCGCGGGCAGCCTGTCTTCCCACGCGTTCGCAAGCGAGCGGTCCACTTCCATGTGAAATTGAAACGCGTAGGCGCGATCTCCGATCCGAAACGCCTGGTTCCGATAGAGGTCGCTCTCGGCGAGATGGATCGCGCCGTCGGGCACGTGGAAGGTGTCTTCGTGCCAGTGGACGACCGGCACGAAGTCCCCTGCCGAGCCGATCACCGGATCGCCGCGGCCTTCGGCCGTGAGCATCACCTTCCCGATGCCGACTTCGGGCATCGGCCCGCGCTCCACGCGCGCGTCCATCGCCAGGGCCAGGAGCTGCGAGCCAAGGCAAACGCCGAGGACGGGGAGGGCGCTCTTCATGGCATCGCGGAGGAGGCGGCGCTCGCGGGCCAGGTGCGGGTGGGTCGCGGTGTCGTGCACGCTCATCGGGCCTCCCATCACCACGAGCCCTCCGATCTCCTCGACGGTGGGAACGGGCTCGCCCAAATCCATGCGTCGGACGTCGAGTCGGATGCCGCGCGCGGCCGCCTCGTCCGCGATCGTGCCCGGCCCCTCCCACGCGACGTGCTGGATCACGGCCCAGGGGCGCTTGCTCGGCGATGACTTGGCTCGCGGCATGGCGCGTAGCCTAGCATGGCCTCGCGGGAGAGGTGTATGCTCGTGACACTCCCCCGGAGGTTTTCGAACCATGTTCCAATCCCGGCTCGCGGCGACGATCGTGGCCGCCGCGCTCGCGAGCGGCTGTGCCGCCACGCGGTCCGCCCCACCCGTCTTCGGGCCCGTTGAATCGACCGGGATGGTCGTACTGGTCTGCCGCGTCGAGACGGAGATGAGGGACCGCCTCTTGACGGACGAGCTGACCGTGGGCTCGTTCGGGTTCGACCAGCCACAGCCGATCGACGCCGCAACGCTCGTCAACTTGGACGACCCGACGGCGAACATCAACGGACGCGTGCTCGGAAGCGTGATCGTTTTTCCCTCCCTCGCCCCCGGCTCCTATTTCATCCGGAGCGTCCTCTTGGAGCGAGACTTCCTGGAGCGGATCGGCGACGTGACCGTCTACCGCGACCGAACCATCTATCGGTTCGAGCCGAAATTGACGCCCGAGTTCTTGATAACGGTGACCGCCGGCGAAATCGCGTACATCGGTCGGTTGACCATTCGCGGAGGTTTCGTCGGCGTGGAGAGCGAGGCCCTTCGTTCCACGACGCATGAATCGAAGGTCCTCCTCCTCCAACCGCAGGGAGACCACAAGGGATACCGAATCGATCGCGACGAGTCGGATGAGTGGCTGAACTGGTCGCGGTTGCTCCGGACCTACAAGGAGACGCCGTGGGCGCCCCGCATCGAGAGCCGGCTCTCCGTGCTCACCCCGCCGACGCATCCATGATTCGCGCTCGGTGCCGGCCCGGCGTTCACCGGGACCGAAGCGCCGCTAGGATGTCATCGATTCTCGCGACGTCGCCATAGGTCTTCGCGCGATGCGCGTAGAGATCGCGATCGACCGGAGCGAAGACGAACGTTCCTCCGAGCTGGAACGGATCCTTTCCCAATTTGTGTTGCCGATGCCCCTCACGTGCGGCACGAACCCGCGCCTCCTTGTTGAATCGGAGAAAGAGCTCCCACACCGTTCCCTTGCGAAGCCCCGCTGCCCGATAGGCCAGGCGCTTCTCGTCGATGAGGAGCGGGAACGTGATCCCGGTGTCGCTGCGGAACGATGCCGCGTAGTCGCGGCCTCCAAGGCCGATCGCGGCGATGCCCGCCCCGGCACTATCGATCTCGTTCTGATGGTCGCGCAGCCTGGCGACATGCTCGCGGCAGAATACTCAGCCGTAGTGGCGAAGGAACGCGACGACCGCGGGGCGGGACTGCCAGAAGGAACCCAGCCGAATCTCGGTTCCGGTCACGTCCGGGAGTTCGATGGGTGCCAGCGTCGCTGCGATGGAGGGCGACATGCGCGGAGCCTACCACGGAAGCTGGGTCACACCGCGGTGCGTCGTTCGTATTAGAATTGAGAGAGACTAGTGCAACCACCCCAGATAGGAGTTCGAATGCGATTCCCTAGATTCACGGCGCCGATGGCGCTCTCGCTGATGCTGCTTCCCTTCGCGGTTGCGATGGCGGCCGCTGCTTCCGGCCCGGCGACAAAGGCGAGGATTCCGGTCGCCCCACCGGGCTCCGCCACGGCGACGTTCGCCGGCGGCTGCTTCTGGTGTATGGAGCCGCCCTTCGAAGCGCTTCCCGGTGTCATCTCGGTCACGTCCGGCTTCTCAGGGGGCATGGAACGGAATCCGACGTATCAGGACGTCTCGGCGGGCAAGACCGGCCACACCGAATCGGTCCAGGTTCTCTACGACCCGAAGCGGATCACGTACGAAGCATTGGTTCGGGTCTACTGGCACAATGTGGATCCGACGTCGGGGGACGGGCAGTTCTGCGATCGCGGAAAGCAGTACCGGCCCGCGATCTTCTACCACAACGCGACGGAGCGCCGGATTGCCCAGGAGTCGAGAACGCGGGCGAAGGCGGAACTCTTGGTGAAATCGCCCATCCTGGTGCAGATCCTTCCGCTGATCGCGTTCTATCCTGCCGAGGACTATCACCAGGATTACTACAAGAAGAACCCGCAGCACTATCAGGAGTACCGCACCGGCTGCGGCCGCGACCGGCGCCTGCGCCAACTGTGGGGCGACGCGGCAGCGCACCACTAGTCGCGCCGCCGCATAACCGGACTGCGGATTACTTGAGGCCGTCAACACTCGCCGCCGCAGCAAGCCCCGCCGCGCGCCCGGTCGACCAGGCCCAGCAGAAGTTGTAGCCCCCGATCGGCCCGAACGCGTCGAGAATCTCTCCGCAGAGATAGAGTCCCGGGTGGATCTTGCTCTCGAGCGTCCGCGGATCGATTTCCGATAACGCCACGCCGCCGCCGGTCACCTCGGCCTTCGTGTACCCCTCGTCTCCCGACCACGGGAGCGCGTGCCGCGCGAGCGCTTCCACGAGCCGAAGCCGATCCTCGCGGCGAAGCTGTGCGAGCGGAGTCTCGGACGGAACGTCCGCGCTCTCGAGCAGCGCCTCCGCGAGGCGCGCGGGGACATGCCCCCGGAGCGCGCTCGTTACGGTTCCCTCCCGCGAGCGAAGCGCCGCCTCCCACGCCTCCGCGTCGCGCGGCGTCCACTGCGCCGTGACGCGCGGCAGCGGGCCGCCGCGGATTCGAGCGCGCACGCAGACGTGGGACAGGTTGAGCACGCTCGGGCCGCTGTACCCCTTGTGCGTGAAGAGAAACCCGCCGCGCGTGGTGAGGCGGCGCTTTCCGTCGGCGGCATCGAGCGTGACCGGCATCGAGATGCCCGAGAGGGCCGCGTAGCGATGCGGCGTGGCCGTGAGCGGCGTGAGCGCCGGGTAGGTCTCGTGGATCGTGTGGCCGAGCCCTCGCGCGATCGAGAGCCCACGGCCGTCGCTTCCCGTGGCCGGGACCGATAGCCCGCCCGTCGCGACGATGACGCGCGCGGCGCGAACCTCCTCGGCCCCCTCGACTCCGACGGTCCAGCCACCGCGGCTGAGGTCGGGCGCGAGCGCAACGACCCGCGCGTTGAAACGAACCTCGGCGCCGCGCCGCCGCGCCGCCGCCACGAGGCCGTCGCGCACGTCGCGCGCCTTGTTCGAAACCGGAAAGAGCTTCCCGGTCTCCTCCTCGAGCTTAAGCGGGAGCGCCAACTCCTCCTCGAAGAAGCGCCGCTGCTCGGCCAGCGGCCAGGCGAGGAGGAGCTTTCGCATGGTGTTCGGAGACGATTCGGTGACGAAGCGCGCCGGATCCAACTCGGAGGGGAGGACGTTGCAGCGCCCACCGCCGCTCATGAGAATCTTTCGGCCGCCGTCCTTCGTACTCTCCAATAGGACGACGCGTCGCCGGCCGCCGGACGCGGCGAAGAGGGCCGCCATGAGGCCGGCGGCCCCGGCGCCGATCACGACGATCGGGTGCCTGGCTTCTCCCTGTTCGGTTCCGGGCGGCATGCGGCGTTCCTCCATCCCGCGTGACGTCGGCTCTGAATTGCATTCCAACGCGACGCGGGTCGGTGCAGTCTAACCTACGCAACCACCCTATTTAGAGGAGGCTCCCCCCCATGAACCCGACGTCCCGAGCACGATCTCCGTTCGCCCCACGCCTTCCCGCCGCCCGCATCTTCGCGCTCACGCTCGCCCTCGCTCTCGCCACCATCCTGCCCTCCGGCCTCCAAGCCAGCCCCTGTGGCGAGGACACCGACCGGGACACGCACTTCCAATTCGGCGGCGATCGGAAGGGGTTCACCGTACGGGAGGACGTCGAGAAGAGCGTCCCCGCCCCGGACGGCACGTGGTCGGTCGAGGGGGGAGACAACGGGTCGATCGAGCTGAGCGGCTCAGGAACGGGCGAGGCCTCCGTTTGCGCCACGATCTACGCTTGGGGAGAGAACGAGAAAGCAGCGCGGGCCTTGGCGCGTCTGATCAAGGTCGTGGCCGACGAACGCGGCGTGCGATCCGAAGGACCGTCGCAGGGAAAGCGCGCGCGCTGGGGGGTAGCCTTTCACATCTTCTTGCCGCGCGACACCGACGTCGAGGTTCGAACGGTGAACGGCCCGATCTCCGTCGAAGGACTGCGTAGCCGGATGGATCTCGAGACGATGAACGGGCCGATCTCGATTACGAAGTCAGGCGGCGACGTGCGCGGCAGGACTACCAACGGCCCGATTACAGTCGCGTTGGACGGATCGCGGTGGTCCGGGGACGGCCTCGACCTCGAGAGCACAAACGGACCGGTGACCGTAACCGTCCCGGAGAATTTCTCGGCAGAGCTGGAGTTCGGGACCACGAACGGACCGATGGAGTTCGACTTTCCGATCACGGTCCAGGGGCGTGTGTCGAAGACGATCAAGACGACGCTCGGGTCCGGAGGGCCGCCGATCCGGGTCACCACGCAGAACGGTCCCGCGATCCTGCAGCGCGAATAAGGCGGCCGCCTAGGCCGAGATGGCGAGCTCCAACTGCCAGCCGGGCTGCCGTTCGGCCCAGTGGAGGAACGCGTCCCGGCTCCAAAGACGAGCGAACGCGCGCGGCTTGTACCTTCCCTCCGCGACCGCCTGCTGCCGTTCCCGGCTGGCGTAGATCGCGTTCTGCCGCATCGGCTCGTCGCACGGGATCTCGAAGACGAAGCATCCGTTCGGGGCAAGAATCTCGCGGATGAACGAGAGGTTCGGGCTCACCGTGGCGATTTCGGGGTCGTAGTACCAGGAACTCGAAGCGATCCCTCGGATGTGCTTCTGACGCCGGAGCGCGCGCGCGATCTCGAGATGGGAACGGACGAAGAGTTCCCTCGTCAGGTGGACGCCGAGCGGTTGCTTCGGGAGATGCGTCTGCCAGATCGGCTTGAATCCCCCAAGCCGAACCGCGACGTACTGAGCCAATCGAATCCGCTGGCTCCCAGCCGCTTGCACGATCCAACGCCTGGGCATTCCATTCCGCTCGCACCAAAAGGCTCCTACCCGAAAGTAGTCTCGCATCGAGGCCAAGAGCGGGCGGAGGCCGGCATAGCGACGGTCCATTTGGGGATCGAGGAGGGCCGGATTGGGCGCGAAGTATCCGGTCGCAACCGCGGAAAGGTAGGGGAGCCAGGTGCGCAAGAGCCGCTCGTGTTCGCTCCCGGCGGTGTCCTCGAGGGATCGGGCCACGAGGAGCGCGTCGATCGCGTCGGCGATTTCACCGGAGAGGACGCGGGTTGCGTCTATCCGCTCGCGAGTCAGCGAGTTGACGCCTACCGTAAGGCCGCGCGTATGACTCCTGGCCTCGGCCAGCCGGGCGGCCACGCGGTCGAGTCGGACGCGGGCCTCCGCCGAAGAGCGGGCGAACAGGCTCTCGAGGGACGACCGTATGTCGTCGAGCATTGTCTCGTCGGACACGGTTGAGCGACCCCCTCGGTGCTTTGCCTTGCGCCGGCGAAGAGTCTACGGAGCGACCCCGGAACTGCGTCAAGCACTTTTGCTACGTAACCTCCCGGAGACTATAGAGCCACCACGCGGGCCGATGCCGCGATTTCCCGGCCGCCGTCCGCACCAGGTAGATGGTCATCTCCTCGCCCTCGGCCGTCCGCACCCGATACCAATGCCGCCGAACGTACTGGCCGCGGACGTTGGCCGTTTTGGGCGAGAGTCCCTTCCACTGTTCGAGCACCGCGGCGACCGTGACGTCCCGATCCCGCCACCGAAAGCGCGCGGGCGGTGCCGGCTCGCCCGTCGCTGCCGGCGCCAGGTCCACGGCGGCTTCTCGGATCGGCTCGATGGCCTCGCTGATCAGCCGCTCACTCATCGGTCCAGCGCCGCCCCATCGACGGGCTACTCGCTCTTGCTCCAGGGAGGCGTGACGGCGTTCACCCGCGCATAGGCGATCAGCTGGCCCAGATGTTCGTGGGCATGCTCCGCGGCGCTGACGATCATGACTCGGTACGTGACCTCGCGTCCGCCGAAGAATTTTCCCGTCTTGTCGAGGTCCGCGTCCGGCATCCCCGCTACCGCGGTGCGAGCGTGGGCGATCGACGCCTGGAGCGTCTCGATCACTTTGGCCTTGTCCGTGGTGGAAGTCTCGAACGTCTTCATGTCGATCCCCGCCGGCAAGGATCCGCCGAAGAACGTCGGGATGTAGTAGTTGGCTCCCGCCGCGTGCAACAGAACCTCGCTCACGCTCCGGACCCCGGGCTGCGGGCGCCACGCGTACTTGTCCGCGGGAATCGCCTCGGCCAGTTGGAGCAGCTTCCCGGTCACGGCCGCGAAGTCGGCGAAGAACTCCGCGCGGACCCCGCGCTCCGGAAGCTTTACCTCGGCCGCTTTGCTCGCATCGACCGCCTTGTCGGCCGCCGCCGCCACCGCCGGCCCGACCAGGCCCAACAACACCACCGCGACCGCGAACCGCACGCGACTGAAGCTCGTACCCATCTGGCGCCTCCTTCGTGGGCCGGCGCCCCGCCCCCGAGGACGGTTCGCGCCGGAATGCAATGCCTTCCATGAAACGCTGATTCGAATCGGGAGTTTATCGCACCTTGCCGTCCACGGGGGGAACCGCGAAGATCACTCACTTCGTGCGCTGTCTCGAGTGCGATCGACGAGGGGGGCCCGTGAATCCGAGAAGCGGCGTGCTCGTCCTGTCTCAAGAGGACGTCGGACGCCACCTGCCGATGCCGGAGTGCATCGATGCCGTCGACCGAGCGTTGCGCGACCTGGCGCGCGGCGAAGTCGTGCTGCCCGTTCGCTCGATCGTGTGGCTCCCGGACAAGAGCGGGCTCCTCGGCGTCATGCCGGGGTACCTCGGCACGGGGAACGTGCTCGGCATCAAGGTGATCACGGTGATGCCGGGGAATCACGGCACGCCGTACGATTCGCACCAAGGCGTCGTGCTTCTCTTCGAAGCGGAGCGCGGGCGCCTCCTCTCGATCCTCGACGCGACGGCGATCACCGCGATCCGAACGGCCGCCGCGAGCGCGGTGGCGACGCGAGCTTTGGCGCGGGCCGACGCCGGCGACCTCGCGGTGCTGGGCACCGGCGTGCAGGCGGCCGCGCACATCGATGCGATGCGAGCCGTGCGCCCGGTCCGCCGGGTGCGCGCATGGAGCCGCTCCCCGGCGAACGTGCAGGCATTCGCTGCGAGCGAAGCCAAGCGCCATGGAATTCCGGTGGAGCCGGCAGCGTCCGCTCGCGAAGCGGTGGAGGGCGCCGATTTGATTTGCACGGTGACGTCCGCCTGCGACCCGGTGCTCGAGGGGACGTGGCTCTCGCCGGGAGCGCACGTGAACGCGGTCGGCGCCTGCGTTCCCCGCTGCCGCGAGCTCGACTCCAATGCGGTCCGACGCGCGAGGGTATACGTCGATCACCGGCCGGCGGCGCTCGCGGAGGCGGGCGATCTACGAATTCCCATCGCGGAGGGAGTCATCGACGAATCCCACATCCTGGGCGAGATCGGCGGCGTGCTGACCGGGACGGTGCCCGGTCGGCAGACGCGCGAGGACGTGACGCTCTACGAATCCCTGGGTATCGCGGTCGAGGATCTCGCCGCGGCCGCGCGGGCCTACGCAAACGCGATCGCGGCTGACGCCGGCACTCACATCACGATCGGAGGCGAACGCCGTGCGCCCTCTTGAGCCTCCCTCGATCGAGGCGATCCAGAACGCGCTTCACGCGAACGCGGGTACGGTCGTTCGAACGCCGCTCCTACGGATGAACGTCGACGACGCGCCGTTCGAGATTTGGCTCAAGTGCGAGAACCTGCAACCCATCGGATCGTTCAAGCTCCGCGGCGCGGCGAACGCCATCCGGTTCGCGCCTCCCGAGGTGCTCCGAAACGGAGTCTATACGGCGAGCGCGGGAAACATGGCGCAGGGGGTCGCGTGGAACGCGCGCCGACTGGGCATTCCCTGCACGGTCGTCGTCCCCGACCATGCGCCGGCGACGAAGGTGGCCGCAATCGAGCGGCTGGGCGGTCGCGTGATTCGAATCCCGTTCGACGAGTGGTGGAACGTATTGGTCGAGCATCGGTATCCCGGCCTCGACGGATTCTTCGTTCACCCGGTCTCCAATCCCAACGTGATCGCGGGGAACGGAACGATCGGGCTCGAAATCCTGGAGGACCATCCCGACGTGGACGCCATCCTTGTTCCGTTCGGGGGCGGTGGCCTGAGCTCGGGGATCGCCGCGGCGGCGCGCGCGGTGGCGCCTCGCGTCAAGGTCCTGGCGTGCGAAGTGAGCACGGCGGCACCCCTCGCGGCGTCGCTCAAAGCCGGTGCGCCGCGAAGCGTCGAGTATACGCCGACATTCGTCGACGGAATCGGCGCGAAGGGATTGTTGGAGGAGATGTGGCCGCTCGCGAGCGCGCTCCTTGCCGGGTCCATCGTCGTCGATGTGGCCGACGTCGCGGCCGCGGTGCGCCTCCTCGCGGAGCGGAATCGAATCGTCGCCGAGGGAGCCGGCGCAACGCCTGTCGCCGCGGCGCTCGGCGGCAGCGTGCCGGGCGCGCGTTCGATCGCGTGCGTCGTATCGGGGGGAAACATCGACGCCGCCAAGCTCGCGACCATCCTCGCCGGCGGCGTTCCTTAAGATGGGCTGACCCCCACAGGGGACCGGGGGGTCCCGAAGCTGAGGAGTTCTCGTGCTTCTCCCCTCTCCGAGGCGCCCCCGGGCGCTCGATTAGAAACCGAGCGCTAGACCCAGTGAGAGATTCCAGAAGTCCGGATCGAACTTCTCCGGCACAAGCTTGCTTTCCTGGTCCTGCATCATCACGTAGCGGCCGTTCAGGTCGATCCCGGCGCTCGGCGCGATGGGAATCGTGAGGCCACCGCCAACGTGCACGCCGAATTCACCCTTGGTCTCATCCTCGAGGAGGGTTTCGTCGGCGTAGTCGAACGTCGTTTGGTACCAGCCCACACCCGCGAGCCCATAGATGTTCGGAATGGGCGCGAGGAGGAGCGACGTCGTGATCGGCCACATCTTCAGCTTCAGGTCGCCGTCGAAGTGCTCTTCGCTGCGGTAGGAGCCTGCGATCTCCGCCTTGAGAACGCGGGGAATCAGACTCCCCCGAAACGCCAGGCCGACGGACTTGTTCGTGTCATCGCTGTCGACCGATTTCGAGAGCCCTACGCTTGGAATGATCTGGGCCGCCGATGCCTGCGGCGGCGCGGCGACGTGCAACACAAGCACAACCCCCACAACCCCAAGTACTGCTCCAAATGTTTTCATTGTCCTCAGTGCCCCATCGGGAGCGTGATCCCGCCAAGGATGGAAGCCTGCGAGCGATCCGTCGCCGCGTAGCGCCCTTCGAGGAAGAAGCGCGTTGACGACGTCGGGAAGATGATGCCGCCGAAGAAATTCGCGCCGACATCGGACCCCGGATCACCAGGACCATCCGCAGAGTAGAAGTGCATTGCCGCTCCAGCACCGAGATAGGGGCTCACGCGACCCGCGGGCTTGAAGTGGTAGAAGAAATCGACGTTCGGGTTGAAGTCGCTCAACCCATCCTTGTTCCAGTAGAGGAATCCGGGCTCCACGTGCACGCGCGAGCCCATCTCCTCGAACTCCATGTGCGCACCCACAGCCAAGGTTCCATCGCGGCCATCCGGATCGACGGTTCCGAGTCGAGCTCCGATGCCACTGAGGCCAAAAGCGTTCGCCGCACCCGACCACGTCGCGAGGGCGAGGAGTGCGAGACCAACACAGCCGATCGTTCGCATGGATCTCATGACCAATTGCCTCCATTTCCGCCACGACTCGCCGAGGGTGTGTACTAGGGTCAAAAGCGCAGTCTCGGCGCGCCGGGCTACCCGGGACTACTGCCAGGGGCGTGCCGTGGGGGGCCGGCAGGAGGGTCCTGGCCGCCTAATCGAGTCAGAACACGTAACTTAGGACGTGTGGTTGAAGCTGATCCGGCCCGGCCCGGGCGGGTCCCAGGACGTCCGGCGGGGGACGAATTGCACCAATTCGTACGTGCGGCCGATTTCAGCGAAGAAGGCTTCCGCCGAACGCGACCCGACCCGCACCAGGGGGCTCGTAGGAGACGTGGACCTGGTCCGCGGGGCGCCCCGTGGCAGCGGCGACTGCCTCGGTAAGTGCTTTGATTTCTTGCGCCAACGCGGGCTCCTCGGGAAGGGCCCGCCTCAGGACGCGGACGAAAACGGGGTGGATCCCGGCGGCAAACGTATCGGTCTTGTTCTCCGCGTAGTCCCTCGGGTGGGTGTCGCGGAGCCGGACCCAGGTCTCGCCGGGAGCGCTCCGGAAGATCGCCCCCGCCGCGTCCGCCAGGCGCTGGGCGAGCCCCGATCGGGTCGCCCCGGCTACGCCGCCGGTCAGCTCTACCTCCAGGATGGGCACGAGGCGGGTCCCCCTCCGGTCACGACTTCCTGCGATGGACGGCCCGAATCATCTCGAACTCCTCGCCATTCGGCAGCTGGATCAGGTTCCGATAGACGCGCGTGCCGTCTTCCTTGCTCTCGGTGATTTCCCGGTAACGGATCGGCTTGTCTCCATGGGTCCCCGTCGTCACGAAGGTCATCGTCCGCGCCGCGGCGTCCCAAATTCCCTCCGACCTCGTGATGCAGGTTTGCATGGAGTCGACCCACACGCCGGTGTATTTCCCCGTGGATGCATCCCACCCATAGATCCCGTGGCCCTCGAATCCGGAGTCTGCCTTGTGATCGATCACAAGCCAGCGGCCGCCCCCAATGAGCCGGTTCGACGACGTGCCCTTGAGGTGCACCGGGGCCACGTCCGGAGCCGGCCGGATCTCCATTTCGACCTCCCATTCCCCGACATCTTTGGCGAAAACACCGGTGGCCTCGGAGATTCTCTGTTCTAATGCCGTGTCCGACATATGGTTACCCCCATGTTACTACCGATACAAAAATCCCTTTACATGCCCACGCTAAAGTCCGATACTTCTTCGCAAGCAGTCGCCTGACGGTCGCACGTAGCGCAATAGAGCGAACCTAACGCCGCAGGAGAAACCGCCTGCGGTATTTTTTGTATCTGGGTGGATCATACCGCCCAGGGCCCGACCAAAGTGGCCGGGTCGGCCGTTCGGAAGGACGGCAAGTGAGGGGCATCTTGCCCCAGTTCGTAAGGAGTACCTAGTGGCTGTAGGAACGGTGAAGTGGTTTAACGAGTCGAAGGGTTTCGGATTCATCTCGCAGGAAGGCGGCGAGGACGTGTTCGTCCACTATTCCGCGATCACGGGTGAAGGCTTCAAGACGCTGGCCGAAGGCGAGCGGTTGGAGTTCGACATCGTGCGTGGACCGAAGGGACTTCAGGCGGCAAACGTCCGCAAGGCGTAAGCCGGCTCGACCCTAAATCACAATCAGGCGGCGGGGCGGTACCGAAAGGTGCCGCCCCGCTCGTATTTCCGCCCTACCGACTTACCGCCGCGTCGGCTTCCTTCGGCTGCGGCACGATCCGCAGATACGGCTTCGGCGCGTCCCAGCCCTCGGGGAACTTCTTCTTCGCGTCCTCGTCGGAGAGGCTGCTCGCGATGATGACGTCCTCGCCATGCCGCCAGTTCACGGGCGTGGCGACGCTGTACTTCGCGGTCAGCTGCAGCGAATCGATCACGCGAAGGATCTCCTCGAAGTTTCGCCCCGTGCTCGCCGGATAGGTGATCGTGAGCTTCACCTTCTTGTCCGGTCCGACCACGAATACGGATCGAACGGTCAGCGTGTCGTTCGCGTTCGGGTGGATCATGTCGAAGAGGTCCGAGACCTTCCGTTCGGGATCGGCGATCAGCGGGAAATTCACCTTCTGTCCCTGCGTCTCCTCGATGTCCCGAGACCACTGCTCGTGCGAGCCGAGCGGGTCTACGCTCAGGCCGACGACCTTCACGTTCCGCTTCTCGAACTCCGATTTCAGACGAGCCACCTCGCCCAGCTCGGTCGTGCAGACCGGCGTGAAATCCTTGGGGTGCGAGAAGAGAACGGCCCACCCGCTCCCCATCCATTCGTGGAAACGAATGGGGCCGTGCGTAGTCTCTGCCGTGAAATCCGGTGCGATGTCCCCCAGCCGAATGCTCATGTGTTCCTCCGTTGTTTTTTCGTGCGGGGGTCGCGCCACGGCCGGCCACCGGCACGTCCTGTGTGAGCGAAATAGCATATCAAATCCGCGCCCCGGGAACCCCCATTGGGCGCGGTTCACGCTGACGGCGGGCCGCGGATCGAGTACTATGGTGGGGCGTAAATCCGCGCTTCCTGAACGATCACGGAGGGCACCATGGCAGGCAGAGGAAACCCGTCGTTTCTGAAGAACCAAAAGGCCCAAAAGCGGGTCGCGAAGGCAAATGCCAAGCGCGCCGCGCGCATGGCGCGGAACGCCGAAAAGGCAGCCGGCCGAGTCCCCGGCGACCCCCTCGGCGAAGAGAACATTTCGGCTTTGAACACCCCTGAAGGCGAGCCGGAAGAAGCCGCCGAAGGCGCCCCGGACGGGGACGACACCACGGACCGGAACCCGCCCGCCGCATAGGTTTACGGCCGCAAATCAAGATTTCCCCGCCCCGCGCCGATCTATGTCGATATGTCGACGATTGGCGAACTGCGAACCCGCTCCCTGACCCAGCAGCTGGCTCGCCGCGTCCTGACGGCGTTCGTGCTGACGTTCGTTCTCGCCCGGGCCACGGTCATCATCACGGCCTTGGGATGGACGCCGAATCTGCACCTGCAGCTCGGCAGCACGCATGTCCACCACCTCAATTTCGGCATCTTCCTGCTCTCCGCCGTCGGTGCCTTTCTCATCTTCGTCCGCCCCACCGGGCGCGCGCTTCGGGAGGCCGCCCTCGTATACGGCATCAGCCTCGCCCTGACGTTCGACGAATTCGGCATGTGGCTCCACCTCGAGGACCACTACTGGCAGCGGGCGAGTTACGACGCGGTCGTCGTGATCGCGAGCCTCCTGGGGCTCCTCATCGCCGCGCCGACGCTGCGCCGATTCCGGCGCCGCCATTGGGCGACCGCCGCAGGGATGGTCGCTGCGGTCGTGCTATTTGGCGTCCTGGTGATCAAACCCCTCTTCAAAAGCGGAGAATGAGCCCTTGAGACGGGGTACAATTTGGCGATTCCCGTCCCCATTCCATTGCCTTGCCGAGGAGAATCCCGGATTGCGCCTGCCGACGCTCGTGTCGCTGAGCCTGCTCCTGATCGCCGCGTTCGCCGTTTGTCCTCCGGCGGTCCGGGCGGACGAGCCGCTCGTGAACGAAGCGCTCGTGGACGGCTCGGTCGACGAGATCTGGTCTTTGATCACGACGAAGGAAGGAATGGAATCCTGGATGGTGCCCCACGCGGAGGTGAACCTTCGCAAAGGCGGGCTCCTTCGCA
>DATEND010000074.1:0-3504 GCA_035275245.1 Candidatus Eiseniibacteriota bacterium | reverse complement strand
GACCCTGCCTAGGGTGGAATCGATGCAACGTGTTGCGCCCCAAGCCGAGCCGCCTGGGGCACGCGAAGCGGGATTTACGAACGGAGGGAAGCGAAGAAGAGAGAGCCGGTTTGCGTGGAAGAATGCCGATGAGGGGCCCATTGATGGGCGTTGGGGTGCGGCCTAGGCCGCGGAGCGCGGGTTTGAAACCGTGTCACCAGGGAGGGAAAGACCCCCGCATGGCGTATCCACAGAAGCACAGGGGAGGGTCAGTCATGCTTCGACCTCGGACGCGTTGGTTGTTCGGCGTCGCCACACTCGTGGTGTGCGCCATTTTTGTTTTTGGGAACGCACTTGCGGGGACCACGGGCCAGATTTCGGGATCCGTTCGTGACGCACGAACGGGGGAGCCGATCGGACTGGCCAGCGTCCAGATTCCCGACCTGAAGCGGGGCGCGGTCTCGGATCCGCAGGGTAACTTCTTCATTTTGAACCTCCCGCCCGGGAAGTACACGGTGCGGGTCGCCCTCCTCGGCTACGTGCCGCAGGCGCGCGAGGGGGTGGAGGTCATTCAGGACTTCGTCGCCCGCGTCGACTGGAGCCTCGAGCCGACCGTGCTCACGGACGTCGCGGAAGTCGTCGTGACGGCCGACCGGCCGCTCATCCAGAAGGACGTCACGGGCACCACGCGCTTCCTCTCGGGCGAGGACATCTCGCATCAGCCGCTCCGCGGCTACCAGGACGCGGTGGCCCAGCAGGCGGGCGTGGTCAATTTCAGGCCCAACTTCAATCTTGCAGGCTTCGACCAAGAAGCCTTGAACGGCAACACCTTGATCATTCGCGGCGGGCGTCCGAACGAAGTGGCCTACTACGTGGACGGGTTCTCGCAGCAGGATCCGCTCACCGGCTTCTCGACGACGCTGATCAACAGCGACGCCATCGACGAGGTCGTGGTTCAGTCGGGCGGGTTCAACGCCGAGTATGGCCGCATCAATTCCGGCGTCGTGAACGTCGTGACGCGAGAAGGCGCCGAACGATACTTCGGTTCGATCGAGGGGATCACGGACGCGATCTCCGGGGACTGGATCAAGGCGCCCCGTCGTGACAACAACGTCTACGGCCTGAGCGTCGGCGGACCGATCGCGCCCAGCGTGAAGAGCGTGTCGTTCTATCTCTCCGGCGAGCGGCGCTTCAACCGCGACCGGAATCCGAGCTCGATCTCGGAGGACATCGCCTATTCCCTCGAGCCCAATCCAGAAGTCTCGTCGGGTTTCTACGAGAAGGGAATGCTCCCGTCGAACTCGAGCGCGGCGTGGGCCACGGTCGGGAAGCTGACGTTCAAACCGTCGCCGCTCCAGACGCTCAAGCTGGGCGGGACGTTCAACGAAGAAAAGTGGCAGCAGTACCTGAACACGTATCGGTTCAACCTGAACCACGCTCCTCGCTACGAGGATCGGAACTACTCGCTCTACTCGACCTGGAACCACAGCTTGAGCGACCGGTCGTACTACGAGCTCAAGGCCAACTACTTCACGACCGAGCGGAAGCGCGGGGACGGCGTGCACTTCGACGATCTGAAGGCGTACGCGCGGCCGAGTTCGAACCCGACGTTCGACCCCAACGAGGCGCTCTTCTGGTACGGCGACTACGACCTGGATTCGAACGGCGATCCGACCGGGGCCCATGTGTTCGACGATTTCCTGCACCGGAAGTCGTCGTATTGGGGCCTTGCGGCCAACTACGCGAATCAGCTGAGCCGTGCCTTCCAGCTCAAAGCGGGTGCCGATTTCCAGCGGCACACGCTCCGCTACTACGATCACTACTTCCCGGTGCAGCTCTACGACGCGAACGGACAGCCGGACAACATTCGGGACGTTGACCGGTACGGCTACGACGCGCTCGGCAACGAGCTGGACGAAGGGGAGACGTTCACCGACACGAACGCCAACGGTTCCTACGACGTCGGCGAGCCCTTCAACGACTCGAACTCGAACGGGATCTACGACGACCCGCTCGACGGACCGAAGCACCCAAAGGTGGCTTCCATCTACGCGCAAGGGAAGTACGAACGCCTGGGACTGGTGCTGAACGCCGGCCTCCGGTGGGACTACCTGACCCCCAGCACGCAGTCGCTCCGGAGCGAGTCCCTCCCGCTCGACCCCGACGCGATCAATGACTCGAGGCTCCAGTCAGGCGACCTGGAGGAGTCGAAGGTCTACAACCGCCTGAGCCCGCGCCTCGGCGTCGGCTTCCCGGTCAGCGACCAGACGTTGATCCACGTGAACTACGGAAAGTTCTTCCAGCAGCCGAACCTCCAAGATCTCTACGTTTCGTACGCCTTCCTCGAACACAAGGTCCGGACCGGCGGCTACTTCGTGGGATTCGGAAACCCGAACCTCGAGCCGGAGCAGACGACGGCGTACGAGCTGGGCGTGACGCACACGCCGACGGACCGCTCGCGGATCCAGCTCTCGGCCTACTACAAGGACGTGAAGGATCTCGTCGAGATCACGAACATCCCGTCCGCGCCGAACAACTTCTCGTCCTACCGGAATCGGGACTTCGCGACGATCAAGGGACTCGACCTCGCCTACACCCTTCGCCGGACGGGCCTCGTCTCCATGACGGCCTCGTACAGCCTCTCGTGGGCCGCGGGGACCGGCTCGGTTTCGCAGACGCAGCGCAACATCGCCTGGACCGCGAGCGAAGTGCCGAAGATCTCCACGCCGCTCGCGTTCGACCAGCGCCACAAGTTTTCGTGGAACCTCGATTTCCGTTATGGCAAGGGACAGGGCCCGCACTTCCTCGAGAACGCGGGTGTGAACGTCCTGCTCAACGCCGCCAGCGGCACGCCGTACACGCCGACGAAGACGTACAACGAGGTCACGCTCGCGGCCACCGCGGTGGAGCCGCTCGGTCCGTTGAACTCGCGGTACGGCCCGTGGACGTTCCAGGTCGACGCCAAGCTCAACAAGACGCTCGGGTTCGGCCGCCAGAACCTGGATCTCTACGTGTGGGTTCTCAACATCTTCAATCGGGACAACGTGAACAACGTCTACACGTCCACAGGGTCGGCCGCGACCACCAACTTCCTGAACACCGCGGACGGACAGGCATTCCTGGCCACGAACGCCGGAACGTATGGGGAGGACGTGGCGCGTGAGCGCTACCATCTGGCCGAACTGGATCCGTCGCTGCACGGGTTCCCCCGCATGGTGCGATTCGGCGCCAAACTGAGTTTCTGACGATGAAGGTTCCGAGGCTAAGGAGGGCCCAACGGATGCGTTCTCTGAGATGGCTCGGGGCAGCGGCGCTGATCCTGGCGCTGACGGTTCCGGATGCGATGGGGGCGCCGCGGTCGAATTCAGGGACGGCGCCCCGCGCGAAGGTGAAGCGTGCGGCGCAATTCATCGACAATGCGGGCCGCATGGACGTGAACAACCTGGACATGGTGGTCACGAATCACGGCTCGATCGCCTACAACCTGATCACGGGCAACGGCGGGCTCGTCTTCCCGAAGGGGAG
>DATEND010000073.1:0-4719 GCA_035275245.1 Candidatus Eiseniibacteriota bacterium | reverse complement strand
CTCCGGCGTGACGACCCGCGGGCCGCGCCCGTGCTCGGAGCCGATCCGGGACGCGAAGTGCGTCACCAAGAGCGGGATGTCGTCGCGCCGGGCGCGAAGCGGCGGAATGTGAATCGGGACGACGTTCAAGCGGTAGAAGAGATCCTCGCGGAACCGGCCCTCCTTGATCTCTTCGCCCAAGTCCTTGTTGGTCGCGGCGACGATCCTCGCGTCCACCGAGATCGTCTTGGTGCTTCCGAGCCGCTCGATCTCGCCGGTCTCGATGGCGCGCAGGAATTTGGCCTGCGTCTCCAGGCTCATGTCCCCGACCTCGTCGAGGAAGAGCGTTCCCAGGTCGGATGCCTCGAGCCGGCCGCGCTTCATCTGCATGGCGCCGGTGAAGGCCCCTTTCTCGTAACCGAAGAGCTCGCTCTCGACGAGATCCTTGGGAAGCGCCGCGCAGTTCAGCTTCTCGAAAGGGCCGCGCGCCCGCGCGCTCTGGCGATGGATGGCGCGGGCGATGAGCTCCTTTCCGGCGCCGCTCTCGCCGGTGATGAGCACCTTGGCGTCGGTCTTCGCGACCTTGGCGATCTCGCTCCGGATCTGCTCCAGGACGCGGCTTTGGCCCACCATCTCGTCGGCCGCGCTCGCGAGCGAGCGAAGCTGCTCGTTCTCGCGCTGCAGCGCTTTCAGCTCCAGCGCGCGTTCGACGGTGACCTGGAGCCGCTCCGGGCCGAAGGGCTTCTCGACGAAGTCGATCGCGCCGAGCTGGATCGCCTTCACGGCCTCTTCGATCGATCCGTGGCCGGACATGAGCACGACCGGGAGGTCGGGGCGCGCCGCCTTGAGGGCCGCGAGGAGGGCGATCCCGTCTTTCCCGGGCAGGCGGAGATCCGTGAGCACGAGATCCACGCGCTGCTCGCTCACCATCCGCTCGGCGTCTTCCGCGCGGGACGCGGTCAGCACGTCGTACTGGCGTTTCAGGCTCGCCGCGGTCTCGAGGAGCACCGACGGCTCGTCGTCCACCACCAGCACGCGAATCTTGGGTCCGCTCACGCTTCGTCCTCCGCGTTTCCGCCCTCGCGCGCCGCCGGCAAGTGGACCGCCGCGCGCGTTCCGACGCCGGGACTCGATTCGAGCGCGAACCGGCCCCCGTTCTGTTCCACGATGCGCTGCACGAGCGTGAGCCCCAGCCCGCTTCCGGTCGATTTCGTCGTGAATCCAGGATGGGCCGCGCGCTCCAGCGTGGCGGGATCCATCCCCGGCCCGGTGTCCTCGACCTCGAGCACGGCGCCCGCCGGCGCCGGCGCGCCGCCCGGCCCGGTCGGTCCGTTGCCCGGCTCGTCCCGCCGGACGCGAAGCGTGATCGACCCCTTGCCCTCCATCGACTCGAGCGCGTTTTTGATCAGGTTCACGAGCACGCGCTGGATTTGTCCCGTGTCGGCCCAGGCTACGGGAACGGGACGCTCGGTCTCAACGCGGAATTCGACAGGTGAAGATCCCTTGTAGAGCCGGACCGCGTCCTCCGCCACCGCGACGAGGTCGCACGGCGCCGGTTTCGGCTCGGGAAGCTGGGCCACCGCGGAGAAGGCGGTCGCGAACTCCTGAAGCGAGCGCACCTCGCGAAGGATCGCCTCGGCGTTCTCCTCGATCACTTCCGGCCGCGGCGCCTCGGGCCGGCGCGCCTCGTCGCGCAGGCGCTGCAGCGCGAACTGGATCGGCGTCAGCGGATTTCGAATCTCGTGCGCGACGGCGCGGGCCACCTCGCGCCAGGCCGCCAAGCGCTCGGCGCGAAGGAGGGCGCGCCGGCTCGACTGGATCTCTCCGACCATTCGGTTGAACGCGTTGCCGAGGAACCGAACCTCGCGCGTACCGGCGGGGACCACGCGGTGCGTCAAGTCGCCGCCGGAGATCCGGCCCATCGCCGATTCCAGTTCCACGATCGGCCGCGCGATGCTGCGCGAGACGACCGCCGCGAGCAGGAAAGAAAGAATGCCGAGGATCACCGACCACGCGCCCGCGAAAATCCAAAGGCTTCGAACCGAAAGCCACGTGTAGACGCCGAGCCGCCGGTACATGATCAGATTCTTCTGGAGCGCTTCGATCTCCGAGGAGACCTCGGGATCGAGCTGATAGCCCGCGAGGATCAAATGCGCCGCGCCGAACGTGGCGACGCCGCTCACCTGCCGGGGCACGTCGCCCCCGGTGACCAGTCCTCCCTCGTTGAGCGCGGCGCGGAGCGACTCCCGCTCGGGCTCGGGGATCGTGATCCGGGGCCCGAACCGCGCCCCGAAGAGCCGCGTCGCCTCGCTGCCGTCGCCCACTTTATAGAGGCAGATGTAGTCGAGCCCGCGTTCCCGCGCCTCGTCCCGAAGGCCCCGCTCGAGCGCCCCCAGGCTGTTCGCGTTCAAGAGGGCGACCAGGGTCGGATCGCTCGCGAGCACCGTCGCGTGATTCTGGGCGTCCTCTCCCAGACGCTCGATGCCCTGGCGGATCACCTCGAGCGATTGCCCCAGGGCGCGCTCGGTCTCGGGATTTCGAAGGGCGGTCAGGCTCTTGGAGAGGTAGTGCGTGACGACCAGCGTCAATCCGAGCGAGGGTACGAGCGCGACGAGGAAGAAGAGGGCGAGGAGGCGCCGCCTAAGCGTCCCGAGCATCGCCCGTTCGCGGCGTTACCGCCGCGGGCCGTCCGACTGGGATTCGCCCGCGAGCTGCCCGCACGCGGCGCCGATGTCGACCCCCTGGCTGTAGCGCACGGTGACCGCGGGGACGCGGGGGCGAAGGTGCTCCGCGAACCGCTCGATCCGGTCGGGCGACGGCCGCTTGAACTTGCCCGGTCCGATCGGATTGTAGGGGATCAGGTTGATCTTGCACGGGAGCTGCGCCACGAGCCGTACCAATTTGGCGGCGTCGCCGATCGTGTCGTTCAGCTCCTCGATCAGGATGTACTCGAACGTCACGCGCCGGCCGGTCTTCTCCACGTGGTGACGCACCGCGCGCATCAGCTGCTCGAGCGGGAACGTGCGATTGATCGGCATGAGCTTCGTCCGCTGCTCGTCGGTGGCGGCGTGGAGCGAGATGGCGAGGCGGTAGCGAACGCCCGCGTCGGCCATGCGGATGATTTGCGGCACGAGCCCGACGGTGGAGATCGTGATGCGCTTGGGCGGGACGGCGCCCAGGCTGGGATCGGTCAGGAGCCCGAGCCCGGTCATCACGTTCTCGTAGTTCTCGAGCGGTTCCCCCATCCCCATCATCACGATGTTGAAATCGGTCGCGCCCTTCGGCAGCTCGCGACGGAGACGAAGCGTCTGCTCGACGATCTCGCCGGCGGTGAGGTTTCGCCCGCGCCCCATTCTTCCCGTGGCGCAGAAGCGGCAGGCGAACCCGCAGCCGTGCTGCGAGGAGAGGCAGAAGGTGAACCTCGTCGGCGTGGACATGAAGACCGACTCGATTACGCCGCCCTCGCGGAGCGAGAAGGCCAGCTTTCGCGTCTTTCGGTCCGTGGTCTCGCGGCGGTCGCGCTCCGTGAGTGAGCCCACCCGGTATTCCTCGGCGAGCCGCCCGCGAAATTCGGACGGCAGGTTCGTCATCCCGTCGAACCCCAGGGCACCCCGCCGATAAATCCATTCCGCGATCTGCCGGCCACGAAACGGCCGCTCGTCGAGGGACAGCGCTACGCGTTCGAGCGCGGGCACGGTCATGCCGAGGACGTCGAGACGCTCGGGCTCCTCCGGCCCCGACTTCCGTCGATCGGCGCGCCCCGGCCCCGGCTCGTTCTCCGGCGTTCCATTTTGCGCTCTGATAATGGTTTCCGACTTTACAGGCATGACAGGTCATGGTACGGTTTTCTGGCTTTGGGAGTCAACCGCGCGAGCGGCGGGGGGACCAAACGCTCTCGGGGAGGCCAGATCACTTCAGGCTCATCTGAGCATACGGTGCGGATCGGAGCCGTCGACATCGGCACCAACTCGGTTCGACTCCTGGTCGCGGACGTCGACGGCTCAGAACGCCTCCGCACCTCGCATCGCATGGGGGAGATCTCCCGCCTGGGAGAGGGCCTCGATTCCACGGGCCTCATCGACGACTCCGCCGCATCACGCACGCTCGAATGCCTCGAGCGATTCGTTCACGAAGCCGAATACAGCGGCGCCAGCCGAATTCGCGTCGCCGCGACGAACGCGCTCCGCGTCGCCCGAAACGGAGCGGACGTCGCCGCGCGCTTCTCCGAGCGGATCGGATACCCGGTCGAGATCCTGACCGGCGAGGAAGAGGCGCGGCTCGTCTTCCTTGCGGTGCTCTCGGGTCTGACGCCGCCGCACGGCCGGACGGTCGTCGTGGACATCGGCGGCGGCAGCACCGAGGTCATCACCGGAAACGGCGAGGAGGGGACCCAGCTCATCAGCCTCGAGCTCGGGTGCGTCCGACTTACCGAACGGTTCGTCCAGAGCGACCCCCCGACGGCCGCGGAGCTGGGGGCCATCCGGGATCACGTCCTCGACGTCTTCCGGGAGAAGCTCGCGCACTTCGAGACGACCGGCCTCGAGCGAGCCGTGGGGGTTGGCGGCACGGTCACCGCGTTCGGGGCGCTCGATCTGGGCCTTGTGAAATACGACCCAACCCGCATCGAGAACCACCTCCTCACGACCGAACGTATCGCAAGTATCGAGAGGCAGTTGTGCCAGATTCCCCTGTCCCAGAGACGAGGCCTCGCGGGCGTGAGTCGCGGTCGCGCGGACATCA
>DATEND010000072.1:0-2268 GCA_035275245.1 Candidatus Eiseniibacteriota bacterium | reverse complement strand
TCAGCCATCGGCCCATTCGCCCCGCGCCGCCGACGACGACCGCCGTTCGGCCGGCGCCCACGGCGGCGTGACGCAAGCGGTCCAGGTCCTGCGCGATCACCGAGGCGCGGATCAGCTGCGCGAGCATGTCCTCGGCGATCTCGGGCGGCAGCCCGCGCTCGAGCGCGGCCGCGCGCGCGCGCTCCAAAACCAAGCGCTCCTGCGCGAAATCCACCGTCGGGAGCGACTGCTCGCGCTTGATCTCGCCGACGCGCCGCGCCAGCTCCACGCGCTCGGCGGCGCGCGCGACGATCTCCTCGTCGAGCTTTCGGATCTGCTCGCGCAGCGCGTCGAGATCGCCCGGGGTCATGGGCAAGACCCTCGCACACGTCTCCCCGCGAGGCAAGGCGGTAGCGGCGCACGCCGTGCGGCTGCTAGGCTCTCGCCCCATGCTCGAACCCGCACGATATCCCCTTGAGCGGATCGCCGCCCGCGTCGGCACGCCCTTCTATCTCATGGACGGCGACGCTGCCCGCGCCTCGATGACGCGGTTTCACGCGACGGTCTCGAAGGCGGGCGCCTACGGGCGCTACGCGATGAAGGCCAACTCCGCGCGACGCGTCCTCGAGCTGGCGCGCGACGCCGGGCTCGGGATCGACGCCGTGAGCGGGAACGAGGTCCTCCGCGCAATCCGCGCGGGGTTCACGCAGGGCGCCAACCCACCCGCGGTGCTCCTCACGACCGACGTCTTTCGCGACAACGCGATCGCGGTCGTGCTGGAACACGGTGTTCTCCCGAACATCGGATCTCCCGGCATGCTGCGCGAGCTGCACGACACAGGCTATCGGGGCGGGCTATCGCTTCGGGTGAACCCTGGATTCGGCCACGGCGAGATCGAAGCGTGCGACACGGGCGGTCCCTCGTCGAAGCACGGGATCTGGCCCGACCTCCTCCCGGCGCTTCGGCGGGAAGCCGAGGACCTCGGGCTCTCGGTCGTCGGGCTCCATGCGCACATCGGCTCCGGCCCGGAGGCCGCCGAATTCGAGGCGAACCTGTCCCGGCTCGTCGGGTTCTTCGCGGACCTCTTGCCGGAGTTTTCGGCGGTGGGCGCGATCAACCTGGGCGGCGGCATCCCGTTCGCCTATCGGCCAGGCGAGCCGGGGTACGACCCGGCGTCGCTCGAACCGGTCCTCGCCGATGCGAAACACCGGCTCTCCACCGCCGCGGGACGTCCCGTTCGAATCGAAGTCGAGCCGGGCCGCCGCCTCACGGCGGGCATGGCCGCGCTCGTCGCGCGCGTGAAGGACGTGAAGCGAACGCGGGAGAACGAGCGCGGCCCCGGCCACACGTTCGTCATGGTGGACGCCGGCTTCAACGACCTGATCCGACCGGCCCTCTACGGCTCGTACCACCACATCGAGATCGCCGGGGCGGGCGCCGAGCGCCCGGTCGAGCCGTGCGTGGTGGCGGGGCCGCTCTGCGAAAGCGGCGACGTGTTCACGCGAGACGTCCGCGAGTTTCTCGACCCCCGGCCGCTGCCGCGCCCAGAGCCAGGCGACCTCCTGGTGGTCCAGGACGCGGGTGCCTACGGCGAGGCCATGGCCTCGAACTACGTGTCGATGGGCCGGGCGCCGCGAGTCTGGTGGGAGAGCGGGAGCGCGACGCTCGTCGCGCGGCGGGAATCGGTCGACGATCTACTCGCGACCGAGTGCGATCAGCCCCTCTAAAGACGCGGCGTTAAAAAACGAGGGCGAGCTGCGCCGCGACGAACGCCTCGACGGTGCGGGGCGTGGTCTCGAGCACGGTCTCGTGGTGGACGAGCTTCGCGAGGAGGCTCTTCGACGGCTTGAACCCAATCCCCACTTCGCGACGCCAGAGCGGAGCGTCCCAGCGTCCGACGCCGCCCCCGCTCACGCCGACCTCGTCGAACAGGATCCGGTCGTACCGGCCCGCGACGTACCAACCCGGGAGGACGGTGACCTTCCCCTCGATGTACCACGCGTCCAGATCGAGGTCCTCGACGTAGGGCGATTCGAACCGGTTCTTGATGTACTCGGCGTAGACGATGCCGCGCCCGTAGGAAAGCTCCAGGTCGGCGCCCGTCATGATCTGGTTGTAGTCGGTGATCTTCGCGCCCGAGGGTAGGAATCCTTCGAGCGATCGCGGGAGGTACGCGCCCCGCGATCCTGAAATGCCGGCGCGGACCCAGGGCGCCGGGACGACGCCGATCCGTCCCAAGACCTGCTTCCCGTCGTTGGAATCGGTGTTCACGGGATTCCCGACGGTGCC
>DATEND010000071.1:0-3059 GCA_035275245.1 Candidatus Eiseniibacteriota bacterium | reverse complement strand
CGGACGACGCCGTTCTTCGTCTCCGCGACGATCAGAAGTTTCACGGGCGTCGCCACGTCAGATCACCTTCGCTTCGTGGCGTAGGATCCGCACCAGCTCGCGCGCCGTATCGGCGGGGTCGCCCTCGAGAATTTTCCCCGCGGCCCGCGGCGGGGGCAAAGAGAACTCGAGGAAGCGCACGCCGTGGTCCGCGCCCACCGTCGCGGCATCGATACCCAAGTCGGCGAGCGTCCACTCGGGAATCGTCTTCTTCTTCACGGCCATGATCCCCTTGAGCGAGGCATAGCGGGGCTCGTTCAAGCCCTTCTGCGCGGTGATCACGGCGGGGAGCGAGAACTCGACGAGCTCGGTACCGCCCTCCACCTCGCGCTTCGCCTTGCCGGTCTTCGCGGCTTGGTCGAGCTCCAGATTCACGACGACCGAAACGTGAGGGAGATCGAGTCGCTCGGCGAGCATGACGCCGGCCTGGGACCAATCGTGGTCGACGCCCTGCTTGCCGGTGAAGATCAGGTCGAACCCGATCTTCCGGGCCGCCGCCGCGAGGACCGTGGCGACGCACGACGGATCGTCCAACGCGATCCCGTCGCCCTTCACGTGCACGCCTTCGTCGGCGCCCAGGGAGAGCCCGTACTTGATCGCGTCCTTCACGCGGTCGGGACCCAGGCTCACCACGGTGACCTTGCCCGCGCCGAGTCGTTCCCGAATCCGGAGCGCCTCCTCGATGGCGAACTCGTCGTAGGGATTGGGCACCCACTTCACGCTCGAGAGGTCGACCTGCCCGTCCTTGATCTGGATGCGGGTTTCGGTGTCCGGCACCTGTTTGACGAAGACGAGAACGTTCACCCGTTCCTCCGAGACGCGGCGTCGTTTGCTGCCAGCGGTGAGCCGCGCAGTATAGTACGATGGTCCCCATGGTGGAAGCGTCGGGCGGGCACTCCCGTCATCCCTTCTTGAAGCGGCTTTCCGAAGGCGTCGTCCTGGGCGACGGAGCCATGGGGACCGTTCTCTACGACAAGGGCATCCCCTTCGACCGTTCCTTCGACGCGCTCAACCTCTCCGATCCGGCGTTGGTCCAGGCCGTGCATCGCGAATACATCCGCGCCGGCGCCGAGCTGATCGAGACGAACACGTTCGGCGCGAACCGATTCCGGCTCCAGGCGCACGGCGTGACCGACGCGCCGCGCGCCGTGAATCGGGCGGGAGCGCAGGTGGCGCGAAACGCGCGGGAGGAGGTCGGCGAGTCGGTGTTCGTCGCCGGAGCGGTCGGACCGCTGGGAAAGCCCGTCTCGCCGATCGGCACGATCACGCGGGAGGAGGCGTTCGCCGCCTATCGGGAGCAGGCCGAGGGATTGGTGGAGGGCGGCGTCGATCTGTTTCTCATCGAGACACAGTCGGATCTCGCCGAGGCGGCGATCGCGGTGGCCGCGATCCGGAGCGTCACGCGCGACCTCCCGCTCGTACTCGAGATGACGTTCACCGAGGACGGCCGGACGCTCTACGGCGCCTATCCCGAGGATGTCGTGAAGACGTTCGTCGGGAACGGCGTCGACGTGCTCGGCGCGAACTGCAGCGTCGGACCGCAAAAGCTGCTCGAGATCGTGGAGCGCTTCCGCCGGAAGACCGACCTGCCGCTCTCGGTGATGCCGAACGCGGGGCTTCCGCGATTCGTGAACGGCCGCTTCCTCTACCTGTCCTCGCCCGAATACTTCGGGGAATACGCGACGCGCTTCGCCGACGCCGGCGCGCATCTGATCGGCGGCTGTTGCGGCACGACGCCCGCGCACGTTCGCAGGATGCGCGAGGCGGTTCGCGCGCGTCACGCGGCCGCGACGGGGCAGGCGGGCTCGGACGGCGCCGCTCCGGCGGTCGTCGTTTCGACGCCCGTGGTGGACCGCGCCGCGCTCCTGGAGATCGAGGAGCCGCACCTCGCCGGCGATCCGACCCAGCGAACGCTCCTCTCGCGAAAGCTCGCGCGCGGCGAATTCGTGGTGAGCGTGGAGGTGGATCCGCCCCGCGGCGCCCGGCCGAAGAAGATGATCGACGGGGCGCTCTTCCTTCGCCAGGCCGGCGTCGACACGATCAACGTGGCCGACAGCCCGATGGCGCGCGTCCGCATGTCCTCGATCGCGCTGGCCACGATGATCCAAACGCAGGTCGGGATCGAGACGATCCTGCATTTCACTTGCCGCGACCGAAATCTCATGGGCATCCAGTCGGATCTCATGGGCGCCCATGCGCTCGGCATCCGGAACATCCTCGCCCTGACCGGCGATCCGCCGCGAGCGGGGGACTATCCGAACGCGACCGCGGTCTTCGACGTGGATTCGATCGGGTTGCTCCGAATCCTCGGAAAGCTGAATCGAGGACTCGACCTGGGCGGCAACTCGATCGGCGAGCCGACGCGCTTCATGATCGGGTGCGCCGTGAATCCGACGGCCGAGAATTTCGACGAGGAGCTGACGCGGTTCCGGAACAAGATCGAAGCGGGCGCCGAATTCGCGATGACGCAGCCGCTCTACGAGCTCGACACGCTGGTTCGCTTCCTCGACGCGATCGGAAAGCCGCGCATTCCGGTGCTCCTGGGCCTGCTCCCGCTCCAGAGCCACCGCCACGCCGAATTCCTGCACAACGAGGTGCCCGGAATCGTCATTCCCGAGCCGGCCCGAACGGCGATGCGGGAGGGCGGCGACCGCGGGGTCGAGATCGGCATCGAAATGTGCCGAAAGCTCCTGCTCGAGGCCCGGGACCTGGTGGAGGGGGCCTATTTGATGCCCTCCTTCGGCCGCTACGAGGTCGTGGCCCGGGTCGCCGAGGCCGTGCTGCATCCGGTTCAGCGCTAGCCTCGCTCGGGGCGGACCCACTTGTAGATCCATCGCTTCGCCGATATGGTCCGTCCGGGGATCGCTTGCGAGAGTGGCGGAACTGGCAGACGCGCGGGACTTAGGATCCCGTGGGGAAACCCGTGGGGGTTCAACTCCCCCCTCTCGCACCAATGACTTACCGCAGCTAGCCTCCGCAGCTCAGCATTTTCCAGCCCTTGACTTGGTGGAACTACCTTC
>DATEND010000070.1:0-2867 GCA_035275245.1 Candidatus Eiseniibacteriota bacterium | reverse complement strand
AGAGCGCCGGCTTCGCCCGCCGATAGATCCGCCAAATCAACCAAAGCTTCGGCGATCTGCCGCTCTGTTATCGCCGCGTCACCCCGAGATATCCAAAGACCGGTCACGAAGGCCACCTAACGACCGGCGGTTGAGCGGCCGGCGGACGGAATGCCGGGATGATGTGGAGCGTGACTTCCGCCGGTCCGCTCCAATCGCTGGTTGGGCCGCGCCGTTCGCATGGACAGGTCCCTCCCCGCCGTAGGCTACTCGGTGAGAGGAACGAAGTCGTACTCTCCGATTCCTTGCAAGACGAGGAACGTCGCTGAGGTCGTGCTACCGTTCGTAACGAGGTGTGGCCGCTGTGGCCTGACAACGTAGGTCTCGCCGGGCCCAAGCTGCACCTCTTCTTTGGGGTCCCGCAGGAAGAGCCGGAGGCGGCCTTCGAGTACATAGAAGGTGTCCCGAATGTGGGTGTGGAAGTGCCAAGGCACCTTCTGGTTCGGCGAAATCTGGAGTTCGCGGATTCGAAAGCCGGGACGCACGGCGTAGTCGACTCGGCGCTCAACCTCGTAGAGACCGCGAGCATCCTTGACCGATTCCATTGGGTTCTCCCCCGGTGGTCTCGCTTCTACGTCACAACTTCGATCTCACGCCAGTTCGACGAAGCGTAAGCATCGACCGGCCTAACGACCTGGCGGTTCAGCGGCGGCGCGAAGCGCCGTCCGCTGCAAGCGCGGGTTAGGCCGTACATCGAATTGTGTTGCCGCGAACATCAAGTAGGCGTGTATGTCCGTTTGGGATCTCTCGGGCCCATCAGAACAACCGGTCGTCCGTCAGGATCGTCGACGATAGCGTACCGCGCACCGAAGAAAGCGTCGTAGGGTTCCCTGCGTCCCGAGTAGCCTTCTTCGATGAGCTCGCGATACTTTTCGTCGACTGCATCGGAGCTGGGAGGCACGAACCCCAAGACCACATCCCCCGCCTCGATCACCGCCCCTTGAACGCCGGGCTCCGCTTCTCCATGAACGACCGAATTCCCTCGCGCATGTCCTCGCTGTTCGCCGTGAGCGCCTGCGAGAAGGCCTCCTCCGCGAAGCACGTGTCGATGTCTGACTGCAGCGAGCGGTTGAGCAGCCGCTTCGACAGCCCGATCGCGAACGTCGGGCCAGCCGCCAAGCGCGCGGCCCAGCGACGTGTCTCCGCCTCGAGCTCCGCCGCCGGCACCACCTTGTTCACCAGCCCAAGTCGCTCCGCATCCGCCGCCGACAGATCGTCCCCGAAGAACACGAGCTCCTTCGCCTTGTGCAGCCCCATGTGCCGCGGCAGCAGGAAGGCCCCGCCCGCGTCGAGGGCGATGCCACGCCGCACGAATATCTCGATGAAGCGCGCGTCGTCCGCCGCGATCACGAGATCGCACGCCCACGCGAGATGCGCGCCGAGCCCCGCCGCCACGCCGTTCACGGCGGCGATGATGGGCTTCTCGAGATCCCACAGCGCCCGGATCGTCTTCTGCGACGACCCCATCGCATTGCGGGTGGCGCCCGGGTGGGGCGTCGACGCGTCGCCCGTCGCGGCACGCGAGCCCGACAGGTCGGCGCCGGTGCAGAAGCCCTTTCCGGTCGCCGTCAGCACGACGCACCGCACGGCCTCGTCCGACGCGCACTGCTCGAGCGCCTGGAAGTAGAGCGCGCGCATCTCCATGTTCATCGCGTTCCGCGCCTCGGGACGGTTCATCACGAGCCAGGCGACGCCATCCTCGACCCGGAACAACAGCGGCTCAGCCATTCGGAACTCTCCTCACACTTTCAGCTTGAACGCCTTCACCGCGTTCTCGTAGAGGAACTTTCGCTGGACCTCCTCGGGGAGCCCGAGGCCGTCCACCTCTTTCAGCACGCGATCCCACTGGAGCAGCGGGTAGTCGGTCGCGAAGCAGACCTTGTCGCGGCCCCACGAGCGCAGGAACTTGACGAACGTCTCCGGCCAGTGCTTCGGCACGCGCGCCGACGTGTCGATCCACACGTTCTTGTGCTTGAACGCGACGCCGAGCATCTCCTCGGTCCACGGCATGCCGATGTGGCCGCACATGATGCGCAGGTCCGGGAAGTCGAGCGCCACCTCGTCGATGTAGAGCGGCTGGCCGGTGCGCGACGGATAGAGCGGGCCCGTGTCGCCCACCTGCGTCTGGAAGGTCACGTCGAGCTCGACCGCCTTCGCGTAGAGCGGATAGTAGAGGCGAAAGGTCGGCACCTCGCGCCACATGAAGGGCTCGATGCGCAGACACACGAAGCCGCACTGGCGGACGTAGTGGTCGAGCTCGCGGACGCGCTCCATGACGTCGTGCGTGGGCTCGGCGTGGTACTGGCCGTAGATGCGGCCCGGAAACTTCTCCATCGCCTTCGCGACGGCGGCATTGTCGCCCGCCATGAGCGCCACCTTCACCCCGGCGGCGTCCATGCGCTCGATCATGCGCTCGAGGTTCGTACCGTTGTGGAACTCGTCGAGCATGCCGTAGTTCCGGAAGACGTTCTCGCCCGCCGGGCTCTTGCCCGGCGGCGTCGGCGAGAGAAACTGCGTCCACACGTCGATGATCGGTGTCGTGATCGCCATGTTCCCTACCCGCGCGGGAGGCCCAGCACGCGCTGGGCGATGATGTTGCGCTGCACTTCCGACGTGCCGGCATAGATCGACGCCGCCCGCGACCACAGATACTCGTACTGCCAGCGCCCGCCGTCGACCGCGCGCGCGTCGCCGCGATCGACCGTGGCGTAGGCGCCTTCGAGGTCGATCCCGAGGTCTTTCATGCGCATGTCGGCCTCGCTCCAGAGGAGCTTGAGATACGACCCCTCCGGGCCCGGCTGCCCGCCCCGCATCACCTGGCTCACCTG
>DATEND010000069.1:0-4544 GCA_035275245.1 Candidatus Eiseniibacteriota bacterium | reverse complement strand
GGCTTGAGATGCGTCTCCTTCTCGATCTGTCGCGCTTCCTTCCGGCTCTTCTTGAGCCGCTTGATCAGCGCGGCGATCTCCTCGGTGGACCGCCCCCACTTCCGCTCGATCTCGATGAACTCGAGCTCGGCGTGGTCGATCTGGCGGGAATAATCCTTGATTCGCTCCGCCAGCCGCTCGATCAACCGCGTGTTCAGGTTGAGCGTGAAGAGCTCGGACATCAGCTCCTCGTCGGCGGCGCGCAGCTTGTCCAAGTGCTGCTTTAGCTTCTCGTCCTTCAGGCGACCGACCTGCTTCTCCTGGATCTTCGAATGGCGGGCGTGCAGGAGGCGGATCCGGTCGAGCGCCTTGAGCGCGCGCGCGCGTTCCCGCTTCGGGGAGAATTCGGGATTCCAATTGCCGAAGTCGATCTGCGTCAAATCCTCGACGCGCATCTTCGCCTGTTTCAGGCGGGTCCCGTACGAGATGATCTCCTTCAGGATGGGCGATGAACGGAAGAGGGCGGTGCAGATCTGCTTCTCGCCGGCCTTGATCCGCTTCGCGATCTCCACCTCGCCCTCGCGGTCGAGCAGCGGCACGCGCCCCATCTCGCGCAAATACATGCGGACCGGGTCGTCGTACCGAACGGGCGAGGGCAGCGTCTGCTTGTCCGGCGGACGCTTCTCCTCGCGCCGCTTCAGGCGGAGCTTCTGCTGGGCCTCTTCGTGCGTGTCGAACACGTCGACCTTGAGGTCGTTCAGCGAGATGTACACCTCGTCCATCTCTTCGACGGACGCTGAGTCGTCGAGGAACGTCTCGATCTGGTCGTGAAGCAGGTAGTGCTGCTTCCCGGCCAAGGTCTTGAGCTCGGTCAAACGATCCGACTTCTCCCGCTTCGTGCCTTCTGCTTTCTTTTTCATCTTCCCCTGGGATCTCCCCTTAGTGAGCCGCCGGGTGGTGCGTGCTATGTAATTTGGATGCCAAATCCGTGCGTTCGGCGACGAGCCGCACCAACGAATCTTCGTCGTGCGAGCGCTCCGCCTGCCGAATCTTCTCGTTCACGGTCTCGAGGCGGGCCCGAATCCGCCGCTCCTCTAGACGCTGGACGAGCCCGCGCGCGGCTCTGCGCGATCGTTCGAGCGTCTGGTCCTTCTCCACCGGGTGCCCGGCCAGGATTCCGCGCGCCGCCGAGCTCTCCTCCATCAGCCGTCGCAGCTCGTCGGGAAGCGGAATCCGGCTCTCCGAGAGCCAGGGACGGAGCACGGAGCGCACTTCCTCGTTCCGGAAGCAGCTCAGGCCGCCCAGGCCGGCCACCTCGCTCAGGGCGCCGTCCTCGGTCAAGACCCGGGCGGCCAGCTCCGCCTCGACCGGATCCAAAGGCGCGGGCGCTGCGGGGGCCGCGGGCGATTCGGGGGATTCCGCGACGGCCCGTTCGGCGGCCGTGCTTCGCGGCGCTTGGCGGCGCCCGTTTCGCGCGATCGTGCGACCCGCGTCGCCCTTCGGGGCGCGCCGCCGCGCGAGCGCCTCCAGTAGGACCTGCTCCTCCAAACCGAAGGCCTCCGCTCCCCGTCGCACGAGGAGCCTCCGGCGGATCGGGTCTTCCACCCGGCCAAGCACCTCTACAAATCGTCTAACCCTGGCCTCGGTCGTCGGGTTCGTCTCGCCGACGCCCAGAACGGCCTCCGCGTAGAACGCTGGAAGGTCCTTCGCCCCAGCGAGCAGGGCCCGGAACGCCTCCGGCCCCTTCGCGCGGATCAGCGAATCGGGGTCTTCGCCTCCGGGGATCAGGAGCACCCGGACCGAGAGACCCGCCGAAACCAGGGGTTCGAGCGCCCGGTCGGCCGCGCGCACCCCCGCGTCGTCCCCGTCGTACACGAGCACCGCCTCCGCCTCGAGCCGGGCCAACGCGCGGGCCTGATCGAAGGTCAAGGCGGTGCCGCTCGTCGAGACGGCGTTCGCGAACCCGCTCGAGTGAAGCCGCATCACGTCCAGATAGCCCTCCGCGACGAGCGCTTCCTTCCGCTCGCGGATCGCCGGTCGCGCCTGCGGCAGGCCGAAAAGGACGCTCCCCTTCCGGTAGACCGCCGTCTCGGGGGAGTTCAGGTACTTCGGCTGATCCTCCGCGACGATGGCCCTCGCCCCGAAGCCCGCGACCTTGCCCGCCGCCGCCAGAACCGGGAACATGATCCGGTTTCGAAAGCGGTCGTACTGCGAACCGTCGCCGCGGCGAAGCGTCAGGCCCGCCTCTTCGAGAACCGCGGGCGGCATCAACTTCCCGAGCGTGGTTGCGAGACCCTCCCACCCCTCGGGCGCCCATCCGACCTGGAACCGGTCGAGGATCTCGTCCTCGAAGCCGCGGCCCGCGAGATAAGCGCGCGCCGCCGCTCCCGCCGTCGAGCGCAGGCTCGCCTTGAAGTAGTCGTTCGCGAGCGCGTTCGCCTGGTAGAGCCGCTCGCGCGCCTGGTCGGCGGGCCCGCGATCCGTTTTCGGCAATTCGATTCCGGCGCGATCGGCCAGACTCTGGAGCGCCTCGGGGAACGTGACGTTCTCGAGCTCCATCAGCCACGCGAAGGCGTCGCCGCCCTTCCCGCATCCGAAGCAATGCCAAACCTGCCGCTCCGGATTCACGGTGAAGGACGGGGTCTTCTCCGAATGAAACGGGCAGAGGCCCTTCCACGAACGGCCGGATCGCCGGAGGGTCACCTTCTCGCCCACGAGCGCGACGATGTCGGTCGCGTCCCGGACCTGCTCCTTGGCTTCGTCGGGCGCGCGCACGGTCATCCGTCGGCCAGCGTCACGATCGTCACGCCGGTCCCCCCTTCTCCGATTTCGCCGAGACGAAACTCCTTCACGAGGGAATTCCGCGCGAGAAAACGCTTCATCTGCTCGCGGAGAACTCCCCTCCCCTTGCCGTGAATGATCCGCACGGCCGGCGCCCCGGTCATCGAGGCGTCCTCGAGAAAGCGCTCGACCATGCGAACCGCGTCGTCGGCCTCGAACCCTCGAACGTCCACCTCGGTCTTGACGTCGTCCCGATCCGGGAGCACCGGCACCGGCGATGACTCGCGCGCGCCGCCAGCGGGTCGACCTGCCTTCTTCGTGGCCGTGTCGCCTTTGTCCGAGACCCCGTTCAAGCGCCGGAGCTGCGCGATCGGGAGCACCGTGGTCGCCGCGCCGATCTTCACGCGGACGCGGGCGTCCTTGTCCGGATTCGTCAGCACGACGCCCTCCGCTTGGAGGCTCGGCAGGTAGACGGGGTCCCCGACCTGAACCGTCGACACGCGGGTGCCCCGGTCGACGGGAGCGGCGAACTCCGTTTCCGTATCGAGCGCGGCGGACAGCTCCTTGGCCAGGCCGCGCGCCTCCTGCAGCGTCTCCGGCGTCGCCTTCTTCTCGGACCGAAGCTTCTTTCGGTAGTCGTCGATCTGATGCTCGAGCTGGCGCAGAAGCTCGCGGCGCGCGGCGAGCTCCGCCTGCTTCCGCTCCTTCCGCTCCGCCTCGAGCCGATCGCGGGCGGACTTGAGCTCGCCCTCGCGCTGCTTCAAGGCGGCCTGCGTCTCGACGAGCCTCCGTCGCTCCGCCACCGCCTCCTCCCGAAGGCGCCCCAATTCCTCGAGGAGCCGGTTCAAGTCGCGCTCGCCTTCGGGAAGGAGTGCCTTGGCGCGGGAGAGAACGCCCGCATCCATTCCGAATCGCTCCGCCACCTGGATCGCGCGGCTGCCGCCCGGCACGCCGATGACGAGACGGAACAGCGGTCGAAGCGTCCCTTCGTCGAACGCCATCGAGGCGTTCCGCACGCCGCCCGCGTCATGCGCGAACGTCTTCAGGCTGCCGTGGTGCGTGGTCGCGAGGACCAAGGCGCCGCGGCGAAGAAGCTCCTCGAGGACGGCCTGCCCCAGCGCGGCTCCCTCGACGGGATCGGTGCCCGACCCCAGCTCGTCGAGCAGCACCAGGCTCTGGTCGGTCGCGGCCCCGAGCGCCTCGGCCACGCGGCGGACATGAGAGAGGAACGTGCTGACGTCGTTCTGAATCGATTGCTCGTCTCCGATGTCGCACACGATGCGATCGAAGAACGGAATCGTCGTCCCCGCGGCCGCTGGAACCGGCAGCCCCGCCATGGCGAGGAGCGAGAGGAGCCCCACCGTCTTCATCGCGACGGTCTTGCCGCCCATGTTCGGTCCCGTGACGAGCAAGAGCCGCGTGTCGGCGTCGAGGCTCAAGTCGAGCGGCACCGGAGTGCCCTCCAACTCGCCGCGCAGATGCCTGGCGACCAGGATCGGGTGCCGCGCCCCGCGAAGCGTGAGCGTTCGATCCTCGCTCAACTCCGGGAGCATGGCGCCGGCCTCCCGCGCCCAGGACGCGACGGCCTCCGCGGCGTCGAGCCGCGCGAGCGCCTCGAAGTTCGCCTCGATCGCAACGTGGTCTCGCTGCGCGCGCGCCGAGAGCTCGCGCAGGATTCGCTCCACCTCGCGCGCCTCGTCGAGCCCGCGCTCCATCAGCTCGCTGTTCCCTTCGGCGACTTCGCGCGGCTCGACGAACACGCTCGCGCCGGAGCCGGAGTGCCC
>DATEND010000068.1:0-3553 GCA_035275245.1 Candidatus Eiseniibacteriota bacterium | reverse complement strand
CGCGCCTCGACGTTCACGACGATGCTGTCGGGAAACGTCGGGCTGTCGCCTCGAACGCGAAAGACGATCCGCGCCTCGTTGATGGAGAAGCCGGGGGTGAAGGAATCGATTGGCGCGTGGAACGCGACGACCGGCGCGTAGAGCCCGCCCAGGATCAGCGTCGTGTCGGCGCCCGTCGGCGCCGGCGTGAGGGGCGAGTGGATGAAGAGATCGGCCTGGAACGGCGTGTCGGCGGTGGAACGCGTCGACGTGGCGGAGTGGTAGACGATCCGGATGCGGCCCGTGCCGGCTCGGAAGGCCGCGACGCCCACGCCCGAGGCGATCCGAACGACAAACCCGTTCAGCGAGGCGGGGTTGGTCGCCCACGATTGGACGAGGTCGAAGCTTCCGCCGCCGATCTCCAGGGCGAAATCGCCGATCGCGTCCACGGCATTGGCCGACGCAAGAGCGGTGCCCAGGCCCGGCCCCGGCCACGCGACGGTCGTCGTGTCCCAGGGCGAGGCGGCGAGGCGAAGCTCGAGGTCGATGTCGGGGATCGACATCTTGCCGTCGAACGGCAATTCGAGCCGGATCGAATCGACGACGACGGTTACGTCGTTCGTATCGGGAAGCACCCAGGTTCCGATCTTGATGAGCGCCTGGGCTTCGAACGTCCCGGAGGCGCCGGCCAAGAGGGTGGTCCCCCGATCGGTGGTTCCGGTGGCGAGATAGGTGTCGCGATCGATCGGCGACACCTCGCGCGCGGTCGTGCCGAACCCGTCCGGGCCGCGCGCCAATATCTCGTTCCCCACGAGCCGCTCCGCCTTCTTCGAGCACGCGGGAGCCAAGGCCACGAGGGCGAGGACGAGACCGATGTTCAGGATTCGGGAACGTGGCACGGGCGCAGATGATAATCCCTTGTGACTTCTAGCGCTACACGAGACGTATGCCCCCCTCTACCCGCGGCTTCCCCCTCCAGTTCCCCCGATGGGCCGCCGATACATGGGAGAAGTCCGTTTCGCTCGTCCACCGGGGGCGCCCGCGCGTGCCGAATCCTTCTTGGACATCCTATTTGTCGCACGAGCCGCCGGCCGGGCTCGGCCGCCAGTCGCTTCGGCGTTGGATCGCGATCCGGCATTGGGGCGGCGTCGCCGTCGCGGCGCTGATCGTCATCGCGACGGCCTGGGTGCTGACCCTTCGGGCTCTCGGGGCGATGGACGAGGAGCGGCGCCACCGCCTCTCGGACCTCGCGGCTTCCGCGGCCGCCGCGCTCGCTACGCCCGAATTCACCCCGTCTCTCGAACGGGGCACGCTGGACCCGCGCCTGGCCGCGGAGGTTCAGACGCACTTGATCTCACTCCGGCAAGCGAGCCGCGATTTCCACTCGGTCTTTCTCCTCACCCAAGGCGCCGGCCCGAACGGCTGGCAGATTCTCCACGAGTCCGCGGCCGAGTCGTGGGCGGAGCGTCCCCCGGGAACGCCGTTCGCGGCCCCGCCGAACCTCCTGCCGGCCGAGGCGCTTCGGTCCCCCGCCATCTCCGATGAGTTCTTGGCCTCGCGACAGAAGGGTGGTGCGGCGGCCGGCTCGATGCAGACAGCATTGCCTCTGATCACCGTGCTCGCTCCCGTTCGTGATTCGCGCGGCGTCACGGTGGCGCTCTTCGGCGCCGAGATCAACGCGACGCCGTTTCATGCGACGCGGATCGGGATTCGCCGGGACGGCACGCTCGTGGCGGCCGCGCTCGCGGTGGGCGTCGTCGCGTTCGGCTTCATGCGGTTCCGCCGGCGTCACGCGGAACTCGAACGTTCGCGGGGGCAGCAAGCACAGATCAGCATCTACCGGGTCGGCGAGACGCTCGCCCGCGCGGACCGCGACGAGGAGCTGATCCGGTGCGCGCTCGACGCGATCGCCGCGGGGAGCGGCATCGAGCATTGGGCCATGTACCTGCGCGACCCGTCCCCGGGTGGAGGGCTCGCCTTCTTCGCCTCGCGCGGCCTCCCGGCCGAAGCTCGCCCCGAGCTCGAGCCGGACCCCGTGGCGCGGAGCGCCCGCTCCCCGGCGAGCCGCTGCGCGTGGCATCGCGAGGCCCTCGTGGCGCGCGACCAAGCCTCGGCCCCCGATTACGCCTTCCCCGAACTCACGCCGGGTCTTGGCCACCGGCCGGTCATCGTCTCGGTGCCCCTCCTCGAATCGGGCGACGTCGTGGCGGTGCTCCAGTGCTTCGTTCCGCGAACCCGAACGGTCGAGCCGGAAGAGCTGGCGCTGATCCGCTGGATGGGAACCCAGGTTTCGGTCGGCTTGAAGCGGATCCGGATGGAACGCCGTGACCAGATGCTCGCGTCGTATCTCATGAGCACGGGCGAAATCCTGTTCGGCCTCGCCCCGGACGCGACGATCACGCACGCGAACGCGGCGGCGGGCGCGGCACTTCAGATAGCGGCCGAGGAGTTGGTCGGCCGGCCTCTCTCGGGTCTATGCCCCGAGCTCCCCGCGGACGTCGCGTTCGATCGTGAATTCGCCGGCGAGATCTGGTTCGCGCGCGTGAACGGAACGCGCTTCCCGGCCGAGGTGCGCATCTCGCCGACGATGGGTCGCGAGGGCGAGATCACGGGCGCCGTGCTGGTCGGCCACGACGCCACGGAGCGCCGCACGCGGGAGGCGGAGATCGCGAACCGGACGGAGGAGCTGGCGCTGATCAACGAGGAGCTGCAGCGGGCCAACGAGGAGCTGACCGAAGCGCGCCGGCGGCAGAACGAATTCGTCGCGAACACGTCGCACGAGCTCCGAACCCCGCTCAACGCGGTCATCGGGTTCGCCTCGCTGATCGAGCAGCAGGGGCACCAGAACGAGCAGGAGGCATCCGAGTTCGCCGGACAGATTCGCCGGAGCGCCGAGCACCTCCTCAATCTCCTGAACGACATTCTCGACCTCGCGAAAGTCGAGGCGGGACGCTTCCAGCTGAGCATGATGCCGGGAGACCTTCGCGACCCCGTGCGGGCCGCGGTCGACGGGGTCTCGCAGATCGCGCAGGCGCGTGGGCTCAAGTTACTGGTGGAACTGCCGTTGGAGCCGGTCGAGGCGGTGCTGGACGGGGCGCGGATGCGTCAAGTGATGCTGAACCTGCTTGGGAACGCGGTGAAGTTCACCGATAGAGGAGACGTGCGGGTCCGCGTCTGGCGCGATACGGAGACCGGGGAGGCCAAGGCGACCGTCGAGGATTCGGGCGTCGGCATTCCGCGGGAGATGCAGGACCGGCTCTTTTCCAAGTTCACGCAGGTAGATGGATCGTACACGCGGCGCCATCAGGGAACCGGGCTCGGGCTCGCCATCTCGAAGGCGCTGATTCAGAACATGGGCGGCACGATCGCGCTGGAGAGCGAAGGGCTCGGCAAAGGCACCCGGGCAACGGTCACGTTGCCGGCGCCATCCACGGAGCAGAGGGGAGGGCCATGGACGTCCGAATTCTCGTCGTCGAAGACGACCCGATGAACGCGAAGCTCTTCCAGCTGATTCTGGCGCGGAAGGCGGGCTATACGGTCGAGGTGACCGAGGATCCGACGCGCGTTCTCGAGG
>DATEND010000067.1:0-4317 GCA_035275245.1 Candidatus Eiseniibacteriota bacterium | reverse complement strand
CTGTGACCGCCGAGATCAACACGATCGGAACCGAGCTCCTTCACGGGCTCGTCCGGAACACGAACGGGGACCGAATCGTCGAGCTCTTGGCGGAAGTGGGCGTCGAGGTCATCTACCAGACGACCGTCGGCGACGAGACCGGGCGTCTCTCCGAGGCCTTTCGCGCCGCGGCGCACCGGGCGCGCTTCGTCATCCTGACCGGCGGACTCGGCCCGACGCCCGACGACATGACGCGGAAGGCGATCGCCACGGTCTTCCGGCGCCGTCTGGTCCTGGACGAGTCGGTGCTCGCGGCGATTCGCGCGCGCTTCAAGGCGCGCGGCATCGACATGCCCGCGATGAACGAAGCGCAAGCGCTCGTTCCGCGCGGCGCGCGGGTGATCGAGAACACGCGCGGGACCGCGCCGGGGCTCCACTTCGAGCACCAGGGGGTCGATTTCTTTGCGCTCCCGGGCGTGCCGGCGGAGGCGGAGGCGATGCTCGTTCAGTACGTCATCCCGTTCATCCGCTCGGCGCACCTTGGCCCGGCGATCGCGCGCCGCGTCGTCCGGACCATCGGCGTCTCCGAGTCGCGGATGGCCGAGTGGTTCGCGCCCATCGAGGCGTCGGAGCCGGACGTACGGATCGGCTACCTGCCGCACTCCTACGGGCTCGACATCACGATCACCGGGCTCTCGCCCGATCCGGTCTGGATCGGCCAGGTCCTGGACCGATGCGAGCGCCGTATCCTCGAGGCCGCCGGCGACTCGGTCTACGCGCGCGGCCGCGCGACGATGTCGGAGGTCGTCGGCGCCGCCCTCGCGGACCAAGGGCTCACGCTCGCGACCGCGGAGTCGTTCACCGCGGGCAAGATCGGGGCCGCCATCGTGGAGTCGCCGGGAGCCTCGCGCTACTACCTAGGCGGCGTCATCGCGTATTCCGACCCGGCCAAGGAGAAGCTCCTGGCCGTGAAGCCGACGCTCCTTACGCGGCACGGAGCCGTGAGCGAGGAGGTGGCGAAGGCCATGGCGGAGGGGGCGCGAAACCGCTTCGGCGCCGACCTCGCCGTGTCGAGCACGGGGATCGCCGGGCCAGACGGGGCGACCGCGACCAAGCCCGTGGGCCTCGTCTATCTGGCGATCGCCGGCGCCGAAGGGGCGGAGGCGGTGCGCCACAACTTCTCGGGGACGCGCGAAGAGGTCGCGGCCCGCTCCGCGGCTTACGCGCTCGACCTAATCCGGCGCAAGCTCGTCCCGAACCCGGAATGGTCCGGACCTTCGTCGCGCTCTTGATCCCGTCCGACTGGGCGGCGCACTTGGGCGCGCTCTCGAGGACGCTCGCGGCGCGGACGACCGGGCTCTCCTGGGTGAAGCCGGAGAACCTGCACGTCACGCTCCGGTTCCTCGGGGATCTCGACGACGCGGCCTTGGCGCGGACCCGCGCGGCGGTGGCCGAGTGCCTGGCCGGCGCGACCGCTCCACGGGCAAGGCTGGGTCCCTTGAGCGCCTTCCCGAATCTGGCGAAGCCGCGGGTTCTCTGGGTCGGGCTTTCCGAGGGCACGACGGGCGTCGGCGAGGTGGCCCGCGCGGTCGATGAAGGGCTTCGTCACGCGGGATTCGGTCCGCCCGACCGGCCGTTTCGGGCACACGTGACGCTGGCCCGCGTCCGCCCCCAAGCCCAGGGGCTCGAGACCATTCGCGACGCATCGATCGGCGAGCCTCCCGCGTCAGCAATTCTCGACCGCGTGGCGGTCATGAAAAGTGACCTCCACCCGTCCGGCTCCCGCTATACTGCGCTCCAGGAGGTTCGCCTCCGGCCGCCGGATCGCTGAGCCCGACCTTCCCGCGATCTGGAACGACGGCGGCCCCAAACCCAAGACACGATCGTCCGATTTTGCCCCGACCCGAACCCGGCGTCCCGGAACGGACCGCCAGAACCACATCAGGGGGGTAGAGCAAGATGGCAGCCAATCCAGCCACTCGGGAAATGAGCAAGGAGCGCTCGAAGGCGCTCGAGCTCGCGGTGCAGCAGATCGAACGCCAATTCGGCAAGGGCGCGATCATGAAGCTCGGCGAGGAGTCGGCGCGCGTCCAGGTGGATTCGATCCCGACCGGATCGATCGCGCTCGACTCAGCGCTCGGCATCGGCGGCGTGCCGCGAGGTCGCGTGATCGAGATCTACGGTCCGGAGTCGTCCGGCAAGACGACGCTGACGCTCAGCATCATCGCCCACGCCCAGAAGGGCGGCGGCAACGCGGTCTTCATCGACGCCGAGCACGCCCTCGACGCGGCGTACGCGAAGAAGCTCGGCGTGGACATCGAGTCGCTCCACGTCTCCCAGCCCGACACGGGGGAAGAGGCGCTCGAGATCGCCGAGCACCTGGTCCGAAGCGGTGCCGTCGACGTCATCGTCATCGACTCGGTGGCGGCGCTCGTGCCGAAGGCCGAGATCGAGGGCGAGATGGGCGACTCGCACATGGGGCTCCAAGCCCGCCTCATGTCGCAGGCGCTCCGGAAGCTGACGGGCACCATCTCCAAGTCGCGCACGACCGTCATCTTCATCAATCAGATCCGCATGCAGATCGGCGTCATGTTCGGCAATCCGGAAACCACGACCGGCGGCCGCGCGCTCAAGTTCTACGCGTCGGTCCGCATGGATATTCGCCGGATTGGGGCGATCAAGGACGGCGACAACGTGATCGGCAGCCACGTGAAGGTGAAGGTCGTGAAGAACAAGGTCGCCGCCCCGTTCAAGGAGGCCGAGTTCGACATCCTCTATAACGAGGGGATCTCGCGCGAGGGAGAGATCCTGGACCTCGCCGCCGAGCGAAGCATCGTGCAGAAGAGCGGCACGTGGTTCTCCTACGGCGAGGAGCGCATCGGCCAGGGCCGCGAGAACGCGCGCCTCTGGCTCAAGGAGCACCCGGATGCCACCGCCGAGCTGGAAGTGAAGGTTCGCGAGTCGCTCGGCCTGGGGAAGAAGACGGTCGCGGCCGAGCCCGAGCTCGCCGCGGCGACGCCGGAAGCGCGCGGCGAGCGGCGCGTCCGGATCTAGGAACGGGCCCGGGAATTCGGGGGTCCTCGGATGGCGCCGCAACCGGTCCCGCCCGAGCGGGCGGTGTCGGAGGAAGCGGCGAAGGACGCGGCGCTTCGCATCCTGAGCCGCGGCCCGCGCACGGAGCGTGAGGTCGTCGATCGACTGATCGAGCGCGGATACGTCCCGGATGCGGTGGAGGGCGCCGTCCAGCGCCTCCGCCGCGTCTCGCTTCTGGACGACCGCGCTTTTTTGCGCGCGTTCGTGCGCACGGAGTTGGCCCGTCGGCCCCAGGGGAAGCGGCTCCTCGAGTCGAAGCTTCGCCGGCGCGGCGTCCCGCCCCCGATTCTCGCGGAGATGGAGGCGCTCCTCCGCCTCGATTCCGACTTGGCCGAGCGGGAGCTAGGCTCGGAGGAGGGCCGTGCGGCCGCGGCCGCGCTGCAGATCAAGCGGCGCTTGGCCGGCCGCGCGCCCGAGGAGCGGCGGCGCCGGCTTCAAGCGGCGCTCTTGCGCCGAGGCTTCACCTGGGACACCATCCGGGATCTGTCCGGAGACGAACCCGAACCCGAACCCGAGGGCTGAGCCCGGAATGCCCCGATCGCGCTGATGACGCCGTCCCCGACGCCCAAATCCAGCAACGAGCTACGCCGGACGTTTCTCGAGTTCTTCCTGGAGCGGAGCCACAAGCATCTGCCGATGGCGCCGCTCGTGCCGCTCGACGATCCGACGCTCCTCTTCACGTCCGCCGGCATGGTCCAGTTCAAGCCCTACTACTCCTCGCCCGAACCGCTGCCCACGCGCCGCGCGATCACGGTGCAGCGCTGCCTCCGACTGACCGACATCGAGAACGTGGGACTGACCGTGCGGCACGCCACGTTCTTCGAAATGCTCGGCAATTTCTCCTTCGGCGACTACTTCAAGAAGGAGGCGATCGAGTGGGCGTGGGAGTTCACGACCCAGGTGCTGGGCATGCCGGCCGATCGACTCCACCCGTCTGTCTTCCGCGAGGACGACGAGGCCTTCGACCTCTGGACCAAGCACATCGGCCTGCCGAAGAAGCGCGTCGTGCGGCTGGACGAGAAGGACAACTTTTGGGGCCCGGCCGGCGGCGCGGGCGCCTGCGGTCCGTCGTCCGAGATCTACTGGGACATGGGGCCCGGCGTAGGGTGCGGGCGCCCCGAGTGCGCGCCGGGCTGCGACTGCGAACGGTACCTCGAGTTTTGGAATCTGGTCTTCCCGCAGTTCGACCAAGCTCCGACCGGCGAGCGAACGACGCTGCCGAATCGAGGCATCGACACCGGGATG
>DATEND010000066.1:0-2802 GCA_035275245.1 Candidatus Eiseniibacteriota bacterium | reverse complement strand
AGGGGTCGGCCGCAGCGCAGACCACGAACGGAGGGATCACCGCCACGTTCTCGTCGGTGCCGCCGCGCGGCGGCGTCGTGGACCTCGGGACGACGAACGGAAACGTCGACGTGACCATGCCCAAGATCCTGCGCGCGCTGTTCGAGGCGACGACGACGAACGGCCGCGTGAGCATCAACGGATTCGACATCAAGACCCGCGGCCCGATCACGTCGAAGAGCATCCGCGGTATCATCGGGGGCGGCGGCGCGAACGTCACGCTCCGCACGACGAACGGCAACGTTGACGTGTCGACGACGGGAACCCGCCGCCGGAAGGATTGAACCAGGAGGAGGATTCGTGAGCGGTAGCATCCCGCACGCCAATATCGCCGCGCAAGGCCCGCTGACCCGGGGCGACTTTCTCATGTTGCTCTTCTGGTTCGCCGACACGCGCGCGGTGCCGGAGGTCGTGGGGATTCGCGGCCTGTCCCGGCTCACGCGCCTCTCGCTAATCTTCGGCGAGGAGACGGGCCTCGGACGAGAGATCAAGCCGTTCTTCACGTTCCACGCGACGCCGAAGGGCGGCATCGCGAGCCCGGAAATATGGAGCGAGCTTCTCGCGCTCCGCGCATACCAGGTCGTCGCGCCGCACCCGGCGGACGAGCTCCCTCCGCCCGAGGAGTTAGACGAGCGCCGCTGGATGCTGGAGACGCAAATCCCGCCCCACGAGCACGCGGACTATCCGCTCCCGACGTTCTTCGAGCGCGACGTGCTGACGAACAAGGGCACGTTCTTCGCGGCCAAGCGCGAGGATCAGATGATCGAGCGGCGCGTCCGGGCGATCCAGGGGGTCGTGGCCGCGAACGCGTTGCCGCTCTCCGAGCTGACGGAGCGCGCCCGAACGCTCCTGCGAGTGCCGGTGGGGCGGTAGGCCCGCTCGCCGGGAAGGTCGCCCAACCCCTCACGGGGATCACTGAAGGCGGAGCGCCATGATTCGGTTTCTCGCCCAACTTCTCCTCGCGCTCTTCGTAGTTCGCGTCATCTTCGCGACCGCACGATTTCTCTCCGGCTCGCGCCGCCGCCCGCTCGCTCCGCCGCCGTCCCCGCCTTCCATTCCCAAGGACTCTCCGCGTACCGGTTCCCTGATCGACCGGGAAAGCGCGATCGACGTGCCCTTCACGGAGATCTCGGACCCACGACCATGAGCGATTCGCTCGACCTCTTTCCCGAGGGGAGCGGAAAAAAGCGAGGTCGCGCCGGCGCACATGCTCCGCTGGCCGACCGGATGCGGCCGCAGACGCTCGAGGAGTTCGAGGGCCGCGAGAAATTGCTCGCGATGGGCACGCTCCTCGGCAACGCGATCGAGTCGGGAAGCGTTCCGTCGCTGATCCTCTGGGGGCCGCCAGGGTCCGGAAAAACGACGCTGGCGCGGCTTCTCTCCCAAGCGAGCGGCGCCCGCTTCGAACAGTTCAGCGCCGTGACCTCCGGGGTCAAGGAAGTGCGCGAGGTGATCGAGCGCGCCCGGACTGCGCGACGCGCCACGAACGCCGCGACGATCCTATTCGTCGACGAGATCCATCGCTTCAACAAGGCGCAGCAGGACGCATTCCTCCCGCACGTCGAGGACGGCACGATCGTGCTTGTCGGCGCCACGACCGAAAATCCCTCGTTCGAAGTGAACAACGCGCTCCTCTCCCGGATGAAGGTCATCGTCCTCGAGATGCTGCCCGAGGACGCGCTGGTCCGAATCCTTCGCCGGGCTGTCAAGGATCCGGAGCGCGGAATCGGTGCCTGGGGGGTCGAAGCCGGGGACGAGACGCTCCAATTCATCGCCTCGATTTCCGGTGGCGACGCCCGGATCGCCCTCCAGACGCTCGAGCTGGCCGCCGGTCTGGCGGCCCGACGAAACCCGCCGGCACTCACCCTGGACGATGTCCGCGAGGCCGCGCAGCGTAGGGCGCTCCCGTACGACCGTGTGGGCGAGGAGCACTACAACATCATCTCGGCGCTCCACAAGGCGCTACGGGGCAGTGATCCCGACGCCGGGCTCTATTGGCTCGCGCGAATGCTCGAGGCCGGCGAGGATCCGATGTACGTCGCGAGACGCCTCGTGCGTTTCGCGTCCGAGGACGTCGGCCTCGCGGATCCCGAGGCGCTTCGCCTTGCGATCGCGGCGAAGGACGCCACTCACTTCCTCGGAATGCCGGAGTGCACGACCGCCCTGGCGCAGCTCGTCGTCGCGCTCGCGTTGGCGCCGAAGAGCAATTCCATCTACCGCGCGTACGGCGCCGCCGCCCGCGACGCCTCCGAGAAGGCGCCGTTTCCCGTGCCGCTCCACATCCGGAACGCGCCGACCGGTTTGATGAAGGAACTAGGGTACGGCAAGGACTACGTGTATTCGCACGACGAAGCCGACGCGATCGACACGCAGCGGTACCTGCCGGACGAGCTGGGCGACGCCCGCTACTGGATCGGCGTGCCGCGCGGTGCGGAGAAGGAACTCGTCGAGCGGCTCGAGCGGATTCGCGCCGAGAAGGAACGACGCCGCAAGAAGCCGTAACGCGGCGGATCGGTTTCGTTGCCGTCCAGGGCGCGGCCTGCTACGTTCGCGGCCGTGACCCTCCCGCTCCGCAGACACTGGATGAACGTCGGATGGCTCCTGACGGTCGAGACCTTCTGGGGCGTCGGCCTCGCCCTGATCTCGATCGTCGCGATCCTCCCGGTTTTCCTCACCCACCTGGGCGCGTCGAACGCGACGATCGGCGCCCTCCCCGTGGTCTGGATCCTCACGACCTCCTTCGCCGGCGTGTTCGCTTCCCAT
>DATEND010000065.1:0-7790 GCA_035275245.1 Candidatus Eiseniibacteriota bacterium | reverse complement strand
GCTCGAGAAGCCAGTGCTTGAGCGAATCCGGCGTGCTCTGCTTCGGCTCGTCCGTGCCCGCGATCATGTCCCTCACCGAGTAGCCGTCCGGGTCCTTGGGCAAGAACACCGCGAATCGCGTCCCTAACTTGGAAGCCCACTTCATCTGCGCGCCGGCGCTTCGGCCGGCCAGGTCCACGACCACGCGCAATCCGCCGGCGAGGGCGGGCCGGGAATCCTCGAGGCCCCGAAGCGCGCGGGCCAGCGCCAGCGCTTCGAACACCGCGCTCTCTTCTCGAACGACGACGCACACGTCGGGCGCCCACGCTCCGCCCGCCGCTTCGCCCGCCGAGAGGAGGAGCCGTTCCATGCCGATGGAGAATCCGATGGCCGGCGTCTCCGGTCCGCCGAAATCCTTCACGAGCCGGTCGTACCGGCCGCCGCCGCCGACTGCGTTCTGCGCCCCGAGGGCCGCGGCGTGCACCTCGAAAACGGTTCGCGTGTAGTAGTCGAGCCCCCGCACGAGGCGCGGGGCCACTTCGAACGGAATGTTCAGCGCTCGGAGGGCCGCCTGGACGTTCGAGAAGTGCTCCCGGCACGGGTCGCAGAGCGAATCGAGCATGCTCGGCGCGCCGGCCAGGACGGGCTGGCACGAGGGAATCTTGCAGTCGAGAATGCGGAGTGGGTTCGTCTTCAACCGCTCCTTGCAATCGCCGCAAAGCGAGTCGGCGTGCTTCCCGAAATAATCGCGGATCCGCTCCACGTATACGGGACGGCACGTCGCGTCGCCCAGCGAGTTCAGTAAGACCGTCACGTTTCGGAATCCCACGCCTTGGATGATCGACACGAAGAGGTCGATCATCTCCGCGTCGGCCGACGCCGCGCCCGGGCCGATCAGCTCGGCGCCGATCTGCCAGAACTGGCGGAACCGGCCCGCCTGCGGACGCTCGTACCGGAACATCGGGCCAAGATAGCAGAGCCGCGCGATCGGCTGGCCGTGCGCCAGCGAGTGCTCCAGGAACGCGCGCACGAGCGGTGCCGTGCCCTCCGGTCGCAGCGTGAGCGATCGCCCGCCCTTGTCCTCGAACGTGTAGAGCTCCTTCCGCACGATGTCCGTCGACTCGCCGACGCTCCGGACGAAGAGATCGGTCGCCTCGAACATCGGCGTCCGAACCTCGCGGTATCCGTAGCGCGACAGGACGTCGCGCGCGGCCGCCTCGAGCCATTCCCACCGCTCGGACTCGCCCGGAAGGATGTCGTGCGTCCCTTTGGGCGCCTGGAATTTCATGACGCCTGTTTCTCCGTTGAGTTTGGCGTGGAAGGGCGCCGCCCGAGTGGCCGAACGTGCACGATCTGCGTCAAGAGCACGGCCAGGCCGATCGCCGCCACGTCGGTTGCCCAATCGGCCACGCTCGACGTGCGCGTGGGCACGAACGACTGGTAGAACTCGTCCAGGGCCCCCACCGCGGCGCCGAGCCCGATCGTCGCCGCCGACGCGACCCATCGTTTCGAGCCCGAGAGCGTGAAGCGCACCGCGCGTCCGAGGAGGAGACCGAAGAGCGAATACTCCAACAAGTGCATGACCTTGTCCATGTTCGGAAAAAGCCACGACGTGCCGCCGCCGCGGATCGTCGAGAGCGCGAAAATCGCGCCGACGTAGGCGAAGACCGGAAGCCAGTAGATGGCGACGGAGCGAGCGGGGGGACGGGTCATCGAAGAGGCGAGGCGGGGGCGGCCAAGCGGCCGCCCCCGTCGCGGTCCGGCCTAGGGCCGGTCAAACAGTCGAACGGCCCAAAGGTTCGTTCCGCGCCGTTCCGTGGGGAAGAGGCCGTTCAGGCCATAGCGATCGGCCCGGTCCGACACGAAGTAGATCGTCAGCCCATCCGCCGAAAAGCGAGGATGCGAATCGTCCGCGGGACCGAAGGTGACGCGAACGGCGTTCGCCGGGTCGTTGGTGTCCGAGCGGATGATCCAGATGTCGCGGTCCGTGGCGGTGCCGACGTTCTTGCGCGAGAAGACGAGGTATTGCCCGTCCCGCGACCAATCGGGATCCGCCGCCGTGCTGTCGTCGAGGGCGAGCACTTCCCCCTCGGCCGACGGGCCCAAGGTGGTGAACCCGAACTTGTAGAGGCCGCGCGACGACGCGCCCTGGCCCGCGCCGAAATACCCGCGGGTGATGATCGAGTCGGGGAAGTCGTCGTTATTGATGTCGGGCCCCCAGCTCGGCGTGAAGTAGGTCGAGAGGAAGAAAACCTGGTCGTTGATCAAAGGCTGGGGAGAGAGCGCGAAATTGGACATGTCGCGCCGCCACACCCTCGGGAAGGTGGTGTTCATGCTGTCGGACGAGTAAAGGGCCTGAGTTCCCTCGGGAGCGAATCGGGGCCATTGGAGGAACGTCTGTGCCGAATTCCGCTGAACCACCACGCGGGCCGTGGTCGTATCCCCACCGGCCCAGTCCACGGCGTAGATCGACGTCGACCGGTCGGTCGGTACCGTGACGACCGGCGGGGCAATGCGGCCGGCAAAGATCAGCTCCGCTTGATCGGCGCGCGGGCTTGGCGACGTCGCGAACCAGAAATCGGAAACGACCTTGTCCGGTCCGGCCATCGGCGCGTCGACACGCCAGATGTCCGACTGGCCGGTCGCGTTGTTGCGAATTTGAGCGAAGAGAAGCCCGCCCTGCGCGATCGGCGCCGGGTCGAATTGGACGGCCTCCGAACGCGTCCAGCGGACGAACTCGTTGTCCACCGCGACGTGGTAGGTCTGCGTCTTGAAGTAGTACTTGCCCTCCGCGTCGTCCGTCGCCTCGACGGAAACGGTGACGTCGTAGACCCCGATCGTGTCCGGCGGAACCCAGGTCGCGTTCACGTCGGTCGAGTCGGTCAGGACGCCCGAAGCGGTGCTCCAGTGAACGGTCAGCGGCAACGCGTTCACGTTGGTGACCTGCACCGTCAATTGGTTGGGAATGCCGCGCACGGCCGGCTCGTTGTCGATCGCGAGCCCGGTGATGATCGGCGAGTACGATCCGACGCCCTTCACTTCCTCGGGATCCTTGGAACAACCCTGGAACACCAGGAGGAGGATGGCCCCCACCCACAACCCTCGAATCAACTTCATGGAAAGGGAAAACTCCTTTCTGGGGGACACGGCGGTAGATCGAGGAAACGGTACCAAGCGCGCCCCCACCACGTCAACCGGCGCTTACAGGAAGCGGTTTTCGGCGTCGCGGAGGACCGTGAGGAATTCCCCGGGCGTTGGGGCATTCCGGAGGGAACTACGGACCGCTTCCTCCTTGAGGAGGCGGGAGACGTTGGCCAGCGCCTTCACGTGGGGGCCCCGAAGGCTCTCCGGGGATACGAGGAGGATGAAGAGAGACGCCGGCTCGCCGTCCATCGTGTCGAAGTCGAGCCCGGACGGGGAGACGCCGCAGGCGGCGATCAGGTGGTCGAGGAGACGGGTCTTGCCGTGGGGAATCGCGACGCCGTTTCCGATGCCCGTGGACATCATCGACTCTCGCTGAAGCACCTTGCTCAGGATTTCGCCCTTGGTGTTGACGCCGTGCGCGGACTCGAGGAGCAAAACCAACTCCTTGATACACGACTCCTTGTCGCGGGCTTGAAGCGTGAGGCTGACCGACTGTTCGTTGAGCAGTTCGGAAAGGCGCATTCAGTCCCCGAGCCGAGGATTGCCGGCGGGAAGCGGCAAGTGGAGCGCTACCTTTGAATTTGAGCGAGCCGCCACGCTACCGTCCGGCTCCAGGTCGGTCAAGGAGAAACCGCCGCGCCGGGCCGTCGCACGACCTCGAACTGGAAGTCCCCGCCTTCCCCGTCCGCCGGGACGCGGACGCGAACGGCGGTCCCGGGCGGGAACTCGCCTTTGAGGACGCGCCGCGCGAGCGGATTCTGGACCCTCCGCTCGATCAGGCGGCGTAAGGGACGAGCCCCATAGACGGGGTCGTAGCCTTCGCGCGCGAGCAGGTCGAGGACGTCGGGATCGGCCTCGAGCTCGAGATCGCGCTCCTCGAGGCGTCGCGTGAGCTTCCGGAGCTCGAGGGCCACGATCTCGCGAAGCGCCTCCGACGAGAGCGGCTCGAAGATCAATACCTCGTCGATTCGGTTCAAGAGCTCCGGGCGGAAGTGGCCGCGGAGTGCGCCCAGGAGCCGCGCCCGCATCCCTTCCCCACCGACGCCTCCGGATTCCAAGATCAGGTCGCTGCCGATATTGCTCGTCATCACGATGAGCGCGTTCTTGAAATCGACCGTGCGCCCTTGCCCGTCGGTCAGCCGCCCGTCTTCCAGAATCTGGAGCAGCACCTGCGCCACGTCGGGGTGCGCCTTCTCGATCTCGTCGAGCAGGATCACGGCGTAGGGGCGCCGGCGGACCGCCTCGGTCAGCTGCCCGCCCTCGTCGTACCCGACGTAGCCCGGCGGCGAACCGATCAACCGCGCGACGGCGTGCTTCTCCATGTACTCCGACATGTCGATCCGGACCATGGCGCGCTCGTCGTCGAAGAGGAATTGCGCGAGCGCCCGGGCCAGCTCGGTCTTGCCCACGCCGGTCGGTCCGAGGAAGAGGAAGGAGCCGATCGGCCGGTTCGGATCCTGGAGCCCGGCGCGCGCCCGGCGCACCGCGTCGGATACGGCACGCACCGCCGCCTCTTGCCCGACGACGCGCTCGCGGAGCCGCTCCTCCATGTGAAGCAGCTTCTCGAGCTCGCTCTCGAGGAGTCGCTGGACCGGGACGCCGCTCCAGCGCGCCACGACTTCGGCGATGTCCTCCGCGTCCACTTCCTCTTTCAGTATCTTGAGATCCGCCTGTAGCTCGGCGAGGGCCTTCGTTTCCTGCGCCAACTGCCGCTCCAACTTGGGCAGATCCCCATGGCGGATTCGCGCGACGCGCTCCAGATCGCCCTCGCGCTCCGCGCGCTGCTGTTCCGTCTTGAGCGTCTCGATTCGCTCGCGGACTTGGTTGATCGCGCCGATCTTGTCTCGCTCTTTCTCCCAATGCGCGCGAAGCCGCGCGCGCTCCGCCTCGACCTGCGCGATCTCCGCCTCGATTGCCGTGCGACGCGCCTTCGACGCCTCGTCCCGCTCCCGCTTGAGCGCCAGCCGTTCGATCTCGAGCTGGCGCTTTCTCCGCTCGAGCGTGTCGATCTCGGCCGGGAGGCTGTCGATCTCGATGCGAAGCCGGGACGCGGCCTCATCCACGAGATCGATCGCTTTGTCGGGCAGCTGGCGGTCGGGGAGATAGCGGTGCGAGAGGACGGCCGCCGCCACGAGTGCTGAGTCCTGGATCTTCACCTTGTGGAACGTCTCGTAGCGCTCGCGCAGCCCGCGCAGAATGGCGATGGTGTCCTCGACCGAGGGCTCGCCGACGAACACCGGCTGAAAGCGCCGCTCCAGGGCCGCGTCCTTCTCGATTCGCTTCCGGTACTCGTCGAGCGTCGTCGCGCCGATGCAGTGGAGCTCGCCGCGCGCCAGCGCGGGCTTCAGCAGATTCGACGCGTCGAGCGCGCCCTCGGCGGCTCCGGCGCCCACCAGCGTGTGCAACTCGTCGATGAAGAGGATCACCTGGCCGGCGGCGCGCGTGACTTCTTTCAGCACGGACTTGAGCCGGTCCTCGAACTGGCCCCGGTATTGCGCGCCCGCGAGGAGGGCGCCCAAGTCGAGCGCCAGAAGCCGGCGGTCGCGGAGCCCATCGGGAACGTCGCGACTCACGATCCGCTGCGCCAGTCCCTCGGCGATCGCCGTCTTCCCCACGCCCGGCTCACCGATCAAGACCGGATTGTTCTTGGTCCGCCGCGACAGCACCTGGATCACGCGGCGAATCTCCTCGTCGCGGCCGATCACCGGATCCAGCGATCCCTTCCGCGCCGCCTCGGTGAGATCGCGGGCGTACTTGGCGAGCGACTGGTATTTCTCTTCCGGGTCGGGGCTCGTGACCTGCTCGCCGCCCCGCACGTTCACGAGGGCGTGGTAGACCGCCTCGCGCGTGGCGCCGGCCTTCCGGAGAAGGTCGCCCGCTTCCGTCGACGTGGAGGGATCGAGCATCGCGAGGAGGAGATGCTCTGTGCTCACGAACTGATCTTGGAGCCGCTCCGCTTCCTGCTCGGATTGTTCGAGGACGCGGCCGAGCGCCGTGGAGAGCACGATCGTGTTCGCGCCGGAGACGGTCGGGAGCGCCTTGAGGCGCGCGTCGAGGGATCGCGAGAGGTCGGGGATCGATACGCGCGCCCCTTCCAGCACGGCCGGGACGGCGCCCTCCTTCTGCTCGAGGAGGGCCTTCAGGAGATGCTCGGGGCGCACCTCGGGGTGGCCCGCGTCGCTCGCGCGCGACTCGGCGTCGGCGAGGGCCTCTTGGCTCTTCGTGGTCAGCTTTTCGAACCGCACGGCCTTGGTCCTAGCCTAGGAGGCTCGTTCGAGCCTAGAGAAGCGCCGCGAGTCGCTCCTTCGCAAGCGCGGCCTCGGGGCTCTTCGGATACCTCTGGATGACCAGCCGGAACGACTTCTTCGCTTCCTCGTTCTGCTTCAGGCGGGCTTGCGAGACGCCGGCCTTGAAGAGCGCAGCCGGCACTTTGTCGCCTTTCGGGTAGACCTCCGCGACCCGCTTGAACTCCGCGATCGCGCCCTGAAAATCGCCCGTCGCGTAGAGGCATTCGCCGATCCAGTACTGGGCGTTGTCGGAGACTTCCGTGTCCGGATAGTGCTTCAGGTATTCGCGGAACGCCTCGCGCGCCAGATCGTAGCGTCCGGCGGAGATGTCCGAATAGGCGGCCGAGTAGGCGTCTTCGGGATCGAGACGGCCGGTCGTGTCCCGCGGAACCTGGCCGGGCGCGGCCGGCGTGCCGTTCGAGGCCGTCAGCCGCTGCTTCACGTTGTCCACTTTGATGTTGAGCTGCGAGAACCGCTCCGCGGACTCTTCGATCTTCCCTTCGAGTACGCCGAGCCGCTGCGAGAGCTCGGCGAGCCGCGCGTCCGACCTGGCGCCGGACCCCTGCACACCCTCGCGCGTGGTCTCGAGCTTCTTCTCGATGCGATCGATGCGGCGGAGCATCTCCGCCTGGTTCGTGACGAGGCTGTCGAGCGAAACCTGGCTTCGGTTGTAGTACCCGCCCGGCGCGCACCCGGACGACATCAGCGCGATCACGGCGCCGGCGGTCCCGAACGCGGCGAAGAGGGATGCTGCATGGGACGTTCGACGGATCACTTGGCTACGAAATGCGCCCGCCGATTCTTGGCCCACGCTTCTTCGCTGTGGCCCGGGTCGAACGGGCGCTCCTTGCCGTAGGAGATGGTGGTGATTCGGCTCGCCGTGACGCCGTACGAGACGAGGAAGTCCTTCGCGGCGCGGGCGCGCTTCTCTCCCAGCGCGATGTTGTATTCCACGGACCCGCGTTCGTCGCAGTGTCCTTCGACGACCACGGACATGCCCGAGTTTCGTTCCATGTACTTCGCGTTGCCCTCGAGCGCGTTCTTGGCGTCGTCCCTCAGGGACGCGTCGTCGAAGTCGAAGTAGGCGTCTTGGAGCGCGGTGCTGGTCCCCTCGTCGGACGCCGGCGGCGCGGTGTCCGTGGAGGGAGGCGGGGCGGTCTCGGTGACGGGAGGCTCCGTCGGTTCCGGGACCGGGGTGGAGACCTGCTTCCGCGAGGCGCATCCGACGGCCACGATCAGTGAGAGGAGGCCCACTGCGAGCGCGAGGGTCGCAATCCTTGGCGAACGGCGCATTTTGATTCCTCCCATTTGGGTCAGCTAGTTGAACGGCAACGACTTCCGCTATCTCAAGTCACCCTAGCATACCCCCACTTTGGGGGT
>DATEND010000064.1:0-9711 GCA_035275245.1 Candidatus Eiseniibacteriota bacterium | reverse complement strand
TTTATCTTATTGCGAGATTTTGGCTTACGCGACTTTGGAGACTTCCGCGCGCTTCTCTTTGAGGGTTTCCTCGCCATTCGAGGGTCCTCCCGGACATGGTAGAACCAAAGGCGTTGCCGTTGGGCCGCATCCTACTGGCGTTCGGCGGAAGGTGCAAGCAGCGTGGAAGTTGAGGTTCCGGGAGGGTCGGAACGAATGTCGGTGCGTGGATCGGTGCGATGCGGCTATTCGCGGATGCGGGAGTACGTGAAGACGGTCTCGTCCATGGTCGCGGGCGTCGCCACGTTTTCAAAGCGAAGCATCACGGGCTTGCCTTGGAAGCGCCGAGCCAGCGAGAGCTTGAGCGGGCCCACCGAAGTCCATCCTTCCCACGACGCGGACTGCGGCGGCGGCTTCTGTCCCGTCAGAACGTATTCCCACTTGTCGATCAGGTGCGTGCCGCGGTTCACGTAGATCCAATAGTGATCGGACGGAGTCAGACCGGTGCCCTGTTCGAACGAAAGCCCGAGGATGTCGTACTCGATGCCGTCTTCGGTGCGCTCGGTCCGCTCGTGTTTCAGAATGGCGCCGGGATCGCGCAACTTGAACGGCATGATCACCCAGTACGTATCGTTCACCCATCGCTCGTAGCCCATGTTGATAATGGCGGCGATGTTGGCCGAGTCGGAGTCGACGATCCCATCGGTGAACGACCGGCCCTTCTTGTCGCTCAGATTGAAGATCGCGGCGACGTTGCGGCCCTTGTCGTCCGGGCCCTCCACGCGACACCGGCCGAGGCGCTTGTCCCACCAGTGCCGAAAGCGGGCGATCTCCTTGCCGTCTCGAACCGCGACGAAGTCGAATCGGAAGTACGGAAGGTCGTCCCACGTCTTCTGCCCGCCCATCGCGTCGGTCAACTGCGTAACGACCGCGGCGGAGGCCGCGTCCGCCTTCCCCATCGGCGCGGGCTGGACCTCGCGAGCCCCGGTCTCCTGTTTGGCCGCGGGCTCCACCTTGTCCTTCTCCGCGCCCTTCTCCGCGCATGCGATGGACCCCACGGCCGACCCGATCGCGAGTGCGAGCACGAGCGCGAATCGGGCGGCGAGGCGGCCCACGTTCGTCAATTCAGGCCCCGGAGGAACTCGACGATCTTCGCGTGATCGGGCAGCTTTCCGATCTCGTGAACTTCGATGTGCCGGATGATGCCCTGCTTGTCGATCACGAACGTCGCCCGCTCGGAGTAGCCCTCCGGGCGCAGGATGCCGTACTTCTTCGCGACCTCGCCGTGCGGGAAGAAGTCGGCGAGCATCGGGTAGTCGATCCCGCCGAGCTGATCCGCCCACGCCTTGTGCGCGGGCACCGAGTCGACCGAGAGGCCGAGCACTTGGGCCTCGAGTCCCTCGAACGTCTGCCGTTCTCGGTTGTAACCGGGCATCTGAACGGAGCAGATCGAAGTGAAGGCAAGGGGATGAAAGATCAGGACGACGTGCTTCTTCCCCTGGAAGGACGAAAGCGTGACCGGCTGGTTCTTGTGATCGGTCAGCGTGAAGTCGGGGGCTTTGTCCCCCACCTTGAGCGTCGCCGTCTGTGCCGTGGCTACCTGCATTGTGGGTTCGTCTCCGAATTCGAATGAATGGGAATGGGACGACAGCCCGCCGCCGCTAGCGGTCGGACTCGACGGGCTCGCGCGATTCCGCGGCCGCCCGCTTCAACGATTCTGGATCGTTCACGCCCCGTTGCGTTTCCTTGGGAATGTAGTCGAGGAGATACTTGAGATTGAGCGCTTCCTTGATCAAAGAGCGCGCCACGACCATCCGCTGCACCTGGTTCGTGCCTTCGTAGATCTGGGTGATCTTCGCGTCGCGCATGTATTTCTCGATCGGGTAGTCGCGCATGTATCCGTAGCCGCCGAAGATCTGCACCGCGTTCGTCGTGACTTCCATCGCCGCGTCGGTCGCGAAGAGCTTGCACATCGCGGAGAGCTTGCTGACGTTGGGGGCGCCGTCGTCCACGGCCTTCGCGGCCGCGTAGACCAGATGCCGCGCCGCCTCCACCTTGGTCGCCATGTCCGCCAGCATCGACTGGATCATCTGGAACGAGATGATCGGCGAGCCGAACTGCTCGCGATGCCCGGCGTAGACGGTGGCGTACTCGAGCGCGCCCTGCGCCAAGCCGACCGCCTGGGCCGCCACGCCCGGCCGTGCCTTGTCGAGCGTCATCATCGCATGCTTGAACCCGTGCCCGGCGACTTCGCCCAAGAGATTCGACGCGGGAACCCGGCAATTGTCGAAGTGGATCTCCACGACCGGGACGCAACGGATCCCCATCTTGTCCTCGACCTTGCCGATCGTGAACCCGGGGGCCCCCTTCTCGAGCATGAACGCGCTGATCCGCCGCGATCTCGAGTTGGGATCGGACACCGCGAACACCGTGTAGATGTCGGCCGCGCCGCCGTTCGTGTTCCACTTCTTCTCGCCGTTCAGGACGTAGTGATTGCCGTCCTTCTCGGCGCGCGCGTGCATGCCGCCCGCGTCGCTGCCCGCGAACTTCTCGGAGAGCGCGAAGGAGATGAGCTTCTCTCCTTTCGCGATCGGGCGAAGGAAGCGCTGCTTTTGTTCCTCGGTGCCGCCCACGAGCACGGGGAACGTGCCGAGCGCGTTCACCGCGTAGAGGACGCCCACGCCGCCGCACGCGCGCGAGAGCTCTTCGACGCAGATGCAGAGGTCGATGATCCCGCCGCCGGAGCCGCCGTATTCCTTGGGAATCCAAACGCCCATGAGGCCCGCCTCGGCGATCGCCTGCTTGATCTCCCACGGGTACTCCTGGGCACGGTCGTACTTGGCGGCGAGCGGGCGTACGTGCTTCTCGGCTACTTCGCGGGCCCGCGCGCGCCACATGAGGTTCTGCTCGGTGAGGAATCCGGACAAGGGTTGCTCCCTTCGCGGTTCGAAATTGGCGGACCTCGGGCGGATCGCCCGCGGAGACTCGGATTATCCCCGATGCGTGGCGCGGTTGCCACCCCGAGTTTTGCCTGCGTCGGGGGCGGGCCCGGTCGGAGAGGGGCCGAGGCCGCGCGTGCCCGGAGTTACGAACGGACTCCCGGCGACATAGAAACGCCATGGCATGCGATCCCACGGCGGCGGCGCCGTGTGGCAGCCGACGCGAGGCGATTGCGCGACGGCGCTGTCGAGGTGCGGCTCGCCTTCCTCGATCCAGAGCACGGGTCCCCGGAGATCGGCCCGGTTGTGGCGGAGGTCTAAGCCCAGTGCCTGCGTCAGCCTGGCCGGGCCCGCGGCGAGCAGCCGGTCGTTCTCGACGCGGCGCGCGCGCCGCATCCACTCGATCCCCTCGAGCGGCTCGGCGGCGCGAATCAGAACGGCCGCCGGAAAACCCTCGGGCTCCGTGACGGCGTTCAACAAGTAGTGCATCCCGTAGGTGAGATAGATGTACGCGATGCCGGGAGGCCCGTACAGCACGTCGGTGCGGGGCGTGCGGCCGGCGCGCGCGTGGCACGCCTTGTCGTGTTCGCCTACGTAGGCCTCGGTCTCCACGATTCGCGCGCGGAGGACGGTCTCGTCGTCGATGCGGCGGACCAGCACCGCTCCGAGGAGGTCGCGTGCCACCTTCAGCGTGGCGCGGGCGTAGAACGGCCGGGAGAGAGTGCTCGGCATGAGGGCAGTATACAGGAGCGTCGATCGAGCGAGGCCGTTGCGCGAAGTGGTTTCCCGGCCGCGTTGACCCGAGGCCCCCCTCCCGTTACGATCCGCGCGTGCCTACCCCCACGAGGGCCGCCGTGACGTCCGACGGCTCGCGCCCGATCCTCTTCCTCACCGTTTTCATCCATCTTCTCGGCTTCGGGATCATCATCCCGCTCCTGCCGTATTACGCGCAGACCTACGGCGCGAGCGGGTTGGCTGTTGGACTCCTCGCGACCTCGTTCTCCATGATGCAGTTCCTCTTCACGCCGCTTTGGGGACGACTGTCGGATCGAATCGGGCGGCGACCGGTCCTGATCGTGAGCTTGGTGGTGACCGGCCTTTCGTACGTGATATTCGCCACGGCCAGCTCTCTTTGGGTGCTCTTCGTCTCGCGCATGCTCGCGGGCGCCGCGGGCGCCGTGCTCTCGACCGCGCAAGCGTACGTCGCCGACACGACGACGCCGGAGGAGCGGACGAAGGGCATGGGGTTGATCGGCGCGGCGTTCGGGATGGGGTTCATCTTCGGCCCGGCGATCGGAGGCATTCTCAGTCATTGGGGATTCGCGGTCCCGGCCCTCACGGCCGCCGCGCTCGCTACGATTGCGGCGGTGTTCGCGTTCTTCCGGCTTCGCGAGTCGCTTCCGCGCGAGGTCCGCACGCAACGCCGGGCCGGGCCGCGCTCCGACATCACGTTGTTCGGAGCCCTTCGGAAGCCCCGGATCGGACCGGTCCTCGTGACCTTCTTCGTGGGGACGCTCTGCTTCGCGGGGATGGAGGCGGTGCTCGCGCTCTTCTGCCAGCACGCGTACGGTCTCGGACCGAACCACATCGGCTACCTGTTCGCGTATGTCGGGGTGGTCGCGGCAACGTTGCAGATCAAGTTCGTCGGCGGGCTGGCCAAGCGGTTCGGCGAGCGGAGGCTCGCGCGAACCGGGCTCTTCCTGATCGGCGCCGGGTTCGTGGCCGGCGGATTGGCGCCGCCGTTCGCGCTCTTCCTCGTCGCGATGGGCGCGGTGGCGGTCGGGAGCGGGCTCTCGAACCCGTCTTTGTCGGGGCTCGTCTCGATCGTCACGCCACCGGAGGAGCAAGGAAGCATCCTCGGCTTCTACCAGTCGCTCGGGAGCCTCGCCCGCGCGGTCGGGCCGTTCTTGGGCGGGCTGACGTTCGACCACGTGGGCCCCGGCGCGCCGCTCTGGCTCGCCGGCGCGGCACTGGGCGCGCTGGTGCTCTACGCGGGGCGGCTGCCGGCGCGGGAGCGAGCGGCGTAGGCTCCCTCGTCGTGGAGAGTTTGGCCGCACAGCCCCTAATCAAAGGGCGTATACTTACCGTGATTGCAGTTCCCCCTCCACACGATCTCGCCCGGCTGCTCCGCGAGGTTCCGCAAATGACTCATCCCCGAGCCTGGGGGTCAGCTGCATTGCAAATGGTGCTTCCCTACCTTCTTGTTTGCCTGATCGCTGTACCCGGTCGCTCGGAAGCATTTACCGTCGCCCCTGTGATGCAGTTCGTAGGATCGGCTGAGCCCCAACTGCTCTATGCCTGGTCGATCGCGAGTATCGGCGACTTCAATGGGGACGGCTACGAGGATCTCGTGGTTGGCGGGCGCAGCGAATCGGTTGCGTCGCACGGCTGGGTCTACTTCGGCGGCCCAGCGGCAGACTCCAACGGCGACGTGCTTCTCCTCAGAGATCCATTGCTCACTTTCTCCCCGTACACGCCGGTGGCCAGTGCCGGCGACATGAACGGGGACGGTTTCGGTGACATTGTGGTCGCCACCCCCTCCTCCGGAATCGAAGGCCAGGCTCGGGTCTACTTCGGGGGAAGCAATCCAGACGGCATTCCGGACCTAACATTGCAGGACTGGGCCGGCAATTGGTTGGCGTTCGCGCCTCAAGCTGTGGCGGCTGCGGACTACAATGGAGATGGAATTTCGGATCTTGCTTTAGGCGCACCTGGATACTGGGACAATTTCAACTATGGCGGAGACGATGTTGGCCGGACGTACCTGTTTTTCGGAGGCAAGGCTGCGGATGGCGAAGCGGACTTGATTCTGGAGTCGCCCTCGATGCCTTTACCGGGATCTTTCTTTCAAGGATTCGGCGGGGTTGTCGCTGCGGCGGGCGACTTGAACGGCGACACGTTCGGAGATCTCATCGTCGCACCTCACCATCCATACAATCATCTCCCTTTCGTCAAGACCTTCATGTACCTCGGCGGCCCGAACATCGATTCGATACCCGACGGTTCGATGGCCACCATTCCGCGGTCCAATTTGCCTGGTCAGGGACCGCTGATTACATCGGCCGGTGATCTCAACGGCGACGGCTATGGCGATGTTGCGGTGGAGGCGATCGTACTTCCGGCGTCCGGCTCGGGCCCGGCAACATTTGTTGTTCACATTTACTTTGGAAAGAGTGAGATGTCGTTCAGTACCAGCCCGGATCTAACGCTCGATACGGACTCGACGGATGGACTAAGGGCATCTTCCGTGTCTGGCGGTCGGGACGTGAATGGGGACGGGTATCCCGACTTGGTGGTCGGCTCTCCGCTTCAGGCCGCGGCCTACATCTACTTCGGTGGTGCTGCTTTCGACGCAACGCCCGATATCGTATTAACCGGAGAGCGAAGCGACACCTGGTTCGGAGCCAGTGGCGCCCTCGCGGATTGGACCGGCGACGGTATTGCGGATGTCGTAATCACCGCGCCAAACACATTCAACGGAGTACCGAGCCACGTTTTCATCTATGACGTTGCGGAGCCGCTACGAGCACGCGTACTCCCAAACGCCGAGCGGCGGCCAATTCCAATCGCCGATGCGGCGCCTGCTCCCCTGCGGATGCGATTCGAGCCCCTGGACAACTCCTATGCGTCTGGGGACGTGGACCCTGCATCGATCCGGCTTCGCTCGGATGCTACAGGCGAGGTCTCGGAGATCCCGGCGACCGCGGGCAAGGCAAGCCCCGAGGGTGACTGGGACCGAAACGGCGTGACCGATCTCCTCGCGAGCTTCTCCGGGTCGGATTTGGCTCGGTTGTTCTCGAACGTGGGCGGTCGCAAGACCGTCGACGTGACGCTCGAAGGCCGCCTCCGTTCGAGGCGGCGATTCGCTGCGCCGTTCTCGCTGACGATCGTCGGGACGGGGCCGCGCCGGGATTTGACCGCTGCCGTGCAGCCGAACCCGCTTAATCCACGGGGCACGCTCTCCTTCCGCACCGAATCTCTGGGGTTTGTAACCGCACGACTCTTCGACCTCCAAGGGCGTTGCGTGCGGGTCCTGCTCCAAAGGCAAACCCTCGCACCAGGCAACCACCAGCTTCCCATCGACGGCCGCGACGACGCGGGCCACGATCTCGCATCCGGCGTCTACTTCTATCGCGTCGACTCCCCCGACGGACCAGCCCGCGGCCGCATCGTCGTAGCAAAGTAAAACCGCCCCTGCGGTTTCCCACGGGGGCGGCGCTTGATTCCGCTGCTTTAGGCTAGGGCCGGCCTACCGGCCGATCGCCTTCTTGATGCTCTTCCGGAACTTGTCGAGGGCGTCGGCGATCTCCGCCTTGGAGATGACGAGCGCCGGGCGGAAGCGGATCGACGTCGGACCGCAGCCCAACACCACGACGTTCTCCTCGTAGGCGTTCGCGATCACCTGATCGCGGAGCGCGCCGTCCCGAAGATCGAACGCGCACATGAGGCCCTTGCCGCGCGCGTTCATCACGTGCTCCGGGAACTCCTTCACGAGCGCTTCGAGGCCGGCGAGCAGCTCGGCGCCGCGCGCCGCGGCGTTCTCGAGGAGCTTCTCCTCGGCCATGATCTCGAGGTAGCGCTGCGAGCGAACCATGTCCACCAGCGTGCCGCCCCACGTGGAGTTGATGCGGCTCGAGACGTGGAAGACGTTGTCCTTCACTTCGTCGATTCGGGCACTCGCGATGAAGCCGCAGATCTGCGACTTCTTGCCGAAGACGACCATGTCGGGCGTCACGCCGAAGTGCTCGTGCGCCCAGAACTTCCCCGTCAATCCGAAGCCGCACTGCACTTCGTCGAAGATCAGCATCGCTTCGTATTTGTCCGCGAGCCTGCGGAGCTCCTTGAAGAACTCGGGACGGAAGTGGTTGTCGCCGCCTTCGCCCTGGATCGGCTCGAGGATGATCGCCGCGATGTCGTCCTTGTTCTGCTCGAACGCCTGCTCCATCTGCGCGACCGCGAGCGCCTCGCGACGCTTCACGTCGGCGAGCCGGTCGTCGGTCAGCGGGAACTCGACCTTCGGGTTCAGGACGCGGGGCCACTCGAACTTCGGGAAGTAGGCCGTCTTCCGCGGATCGGTCGTATTGGTCAGCGTCAGCGTGTAGCCGGAGCGGCCGTGGAAGGCCTGCTCGAAGTGGAGCACCTTCGTGCCGCGCTCCTCGCGATAGCCGCGCTCGAAGTTCTTGCGCACCTTCCAGTCGAACGCGGCCTTGAGCGCGTTCTCGATGCCGAGCGTGCCGCCCGCGACGAAGAAGGCGTGCTTGAAGTGCGTCCCCATCGTGTGGCGCGCGAAGGTCTCGACGAACTCGGCCATCTCGGTCGTGTAGACGTCGCTGTTCGTCACGTTGTGGACCGCCGCCTTCAAGAGGCGCGCCTGGAACTCCGGCGTCTTCACGCCCGGGTGATTCATCCCGACCGGGTTCGAGGCGAAGAAGGAGAAGAAATCCATCAGCTTCTTCTGGCCCCGTGAGTCCCAGATCCAGACGCCCTCGCTCTTGTCGAGATCGAGGACGAAGTCGAAGCCGTCGGCCAGCATGTGCTTGGCCAGCGTGGCGTGCACCTGGTCGGGCGTCACGCGGACCGAGGTGCCGGTCAGGGTCGGGTTCATGTCGCGCTCCTTTCGAATCATTCGGTTCGGTTCGTGTTGGGTTGGAAAGCGTCTCGGTCCGAGGGCCGCTCAGTCGACCTTGATTCGGTGCTGTTCCTTCGCGGTGGCGAGCACCATGACCGTCCGCGTCTGGCGCACGCCGCGGATCGTGTTCAATTCCTCGATCAGGAGCCGACGAAACGCCGCCATGTCGGCCACCTTGATCTTCAAGAGAAGCGAGAACTCACCCGTGATGTGGTGGCACTCGAGGACCTCGTCCAAACCCTCGACGGCTTGGATGAACTCCTGCTCGAACTTCGGATGCTCGACGAAAACCTCGACGAACGCGGTGATGTCGTTCCCGAGCTTCTTGTCGTCGAGCAGCGCCACGTATCCGCGGATGTATCCCGCGCGCTCCAGTTTCCGGATCCGCTCGTTCACCGACGGCGCGGTCAGTCCAACGGCCTTCGCAACCTCGGCCTGCGGCATCTTCGCGTTGTCTTGCAGAAGCGCCAGGATCTTCCGGTCGATCGGGTCTGGACCGTGTCCGTTCACTAACGTGGTTCGTTCTTTCACGTTCATCGCCTAATAATCTTCGGCATTTTAGCGATTTTAGTCAACATTTATTTTGTTTCAAGCCGATCCGACCCTCCCGCTTCCCCGCTTGTTCGCCTCGCATCCAAGGGTTAGGCTCATCGTGTCCCCAGGAATCGTCCCGAAAACGGAGGCTCTACCCATCCCATGAAGCGACCGCAAACCGTTAAAGGGCTGCGAGATACAGACTATGAGCCGCGCACGGTCAAGGAGGAGATGCGACACAACCTGATCGTCGCGATGGAGCAGGGCGAGAACCGATTCCCCGGCATCGTCGGGTACGACCGGACCGTCATTCCCCAGATCGAGAACGCGATCCTGAGCGGGCACGACTTCATCCTTCTCGGACTCCGAGGCCAGGCGAAGACGCGCCTCCTACGGAGCATGGTCCGGTTTCTGGACGAGTGGATTCCGGCCGTGGACGGCTGCGAGCTGAACGACGATCCGCTCGCACCGATCTGCCCGGTCTGCAAGCGGCGTGCGGCGGCCGAAGGGGACGCGCTTCCGGTCCGCTGGATCCATCGCGACGAGCGCTACCGCGAGAAGCTCGCCACGCCCGACGTGACGATCGCCGACCTGATCGGCGACATCGATCCGATCAAGGCGGCGAACCAG
>DATEND010000063.1:0-5343 GCA_035275245.1 Candidatus Eiseniibacteriota bacterium | reverse complement strand
CCGGCGGAGAGATACCCGGTCGCGAGCTCGGCGTGATTGGCGACCGGATCGGCCGGCTCCCCGCCCGAGCCCGTCGCTCCATCCCGTGTGAGCGAGATGACGCCTGGTTCCGGAACGTGCGCCGATTCGTCCGCGCCCGCGCGCGCGATGGCATCGATCCCCGTCGCCCCCGATGGCGCCGATGGCGTCGAGATCGGGGCGTCCATGTTCACCGGTCCCGCCGTCTCTTCCGCATGGTCCGAGACGGCGAGATCCATGCCCGGCGCGAGCGTCGAGGCGCGCTCGCGGAGTTCGGCGGCCTCGGAGCTCCGGCCTTCGTGCTCGGCCAGATCCGCCCGGCGAAGCAGCTCCCGACCTCCCCGCTCCGGCTGGTCGGCGCGCATGGCGATCTCGACGTACTTCTCCGAGAGCTCTTTGTTCTCCGGCGAGAGCTTCAGCACCTCGTCGAGGGCGTTGAGCGCGGCGTCGTGGTCCTGGCGCCGGATCGAGCCCTCGGCGTACTCGAGGTAGTGGATGATTGCGTCGCCGTAGAGACCTTCCTTGGCGTAGAGCTGGCCGAGCGAGCGATGGATTTCGAGGTCTTCCTTGGAGATTCGCAGGATGCGCTTGCAAACGGCGATGGCGTTCTTGAAGAGGTCGGCCTTGGAGTACTCGTCCACGGCCTGGCGGTACCGTCGAACCGCTTCCTGCATCGAGCCGCGCTTGGCCAGGAGATCGGCGACCAGGATGAAATCGTAGGGATCCTTGTCGCCGCTCTCGAATAGGCGATCGAACTCAGCCAGGGCGGCGTCGATCTGCCCCTTGGCGATGAGCTGCTGCGCCTTCTTCTTGATGGCCAGGTTGCGGTCCACGAGTCTCCCTGTTCGTTCCGGGCGAAGCCGCGTTCCTACGCGGGCGTCGCCGCGCCGGCAAGCCGGCGCTCCACCTGCTCCATGCAGGCGGCGTGCAATTCGGAAGCCCGATCGACGGCCCGGCGGGCGCGCGCGCTCAGCCCCGCGCGCTCGGCCTCGGGAATCGAAGGCAGATTGATCATCACGTTCAACGCGGCGCCTTCCGCGCCGGCACGCGCCAGCCAGGCCGCCACGCCGGCGTCGCTCACCGCGTTTTCGTTTCCATGCGCGGCCACCGGCGCGAGCGCCTCGAGCACCCGAACGCAGGTCTCCGCCGTCTTGAGCGGCGTCATCGCCGCGTTACGGGCCGCCTCGGCGATCGCCTGCTCCCGGGTCGCGACCTCCTGCGTCGTGCGCTGGGACAGCTTCATTGCCGCGCGATATCCCTCGAACGCGCGCGCGTCTTCGGCCACGAGATCGAAGAGCTCGCGGCGAAGCGACTCGGCGGCGTGTTCCGCCGACTTCATCGCCGCCTCGTGCTCCGCGTATTTCTTCTTTCCGATGGTGAGCCGCGCCACCATGGACGCGAGGGCCCCCCCGAGCGCGCCGGCCAGCGCCGAGACGCTGCCGCCTCCCGGCGTGGGTGCCGAGGAAGCGACTTCGTCGAGAAAATCGGGTACCGCCTGCTCCGCCGCGCCGAGGTGCCGGGCGAGTCGATTCTCGAGGATCTGATCGCGCGAGAAATTCTCCAGACGCAGCGCGTGCTCCGCCACGTCCACGAGCGCGTCCTGGCACACCAACCCCACCACCTCGCTTCCCACGATCGGAACTCCGTAGCGCTCCGCTTCGTCGCGAATGAGCGCGAACACGCGGTGGACCGGCGTCCCCCACGTGTTGACCAGATTCATCGAGACCTGGGCGATGCCGCGCTCCTTGAGCTCGAACCCGAGCGCCTTGACGTAGCGCAGGCCTCCCGACTGGAAGCGAATCGCCTTCGCGATCTTCTTCGCCACCTCCACGTCGCTCGTGCCGAGATTCACGTTGAACGCGAGGAGCGGAAGCCGCGCCCCGATGGCGGTGGCCCCGGCCCCCGGATGGATCGCGGACGGTCCGAAGTCGGGCGTCCGCTCGGGATCGGTTCCGATCGCCCGCGAAAGCCCCTCGTACTCGCCCCGCCGCACGTCGGCGAGGTTCTGGCGAGCCGGCTTAGTCGCCGCCGCCTCATAGAGAAACACGGGAATGCCGAGCTCGCGGCCGATGCGCTCGCCCGCCCGGCGCGCCAATTCGACGCACCGATCCAGGGTTGCGGAGCCGACGGGCACGAACGGCAGTACGTCGGTGGCTCCCATCCGTGGATGCTCCCCCCGGTGCTGGCGCATGTCGATCAACTCGGCCGCCTTCCTGACTCCTCGAACCGCCGCCTCCAAAACGGCCTCCGGCTCACCCACAAAAGTGATGACCGAGCGGTTGTGGTCGGCGTTCATCTCCTGGTCGAGCAATCGGATCGACCGATCACGCGAAATTTCGGCAGCAATGGCCTGAACTACAGACTTATTTCGGCCTTCGCTGAAGTTGGGAACGCACTCCACCAGCTCGCTCATGCCAAATCCTCCCAGGTTCGCGGGGCACGCTCTGGGCCCGCCTCGATCATCCTATCGAACATTATTGCAGCATTTTACTGGGTTTAGTTACGAACAATTTGAAGTTCCGGCCCGCTCCCACGCCAAGCGCCCGCCCTTCACGACCGCGCGCGTGTGATCGTGACCGTAGTGGTAGGAAACGTGCCGGTAGTCGGGCGTGTCGAAGAGGCACAAGTCGGCCTCGAACCCCGGTGCGATTCGCCCCAGCCGATCGGCCGCGCCGACCGCGACGGCGGCGTTCGCGGTGGCCGCCATCCAGGCTTCGCCCGGGGTGATCCGCATCTGCGTGACGGCGAGCGTCATCGCGAGCGCCATCGAAGACGACATCGTGCTCCCGGGGTTCCAATCCGTTGCAAGCGCGACCGGAAGTCCCATCGAGATCATGTCCCGCGCGCGCGCGTAGGGAAGACCGAGCGTGAATGCCGTGCCGGGGAGGAGCACCGCGACGGTGCCAGCCTTGGCCATCGCGCGAAGCCCCGCGTTGTTCGCGTGGAGCAGGTGATCGGCCGAGATCGCGCCTGTCTCGGCGGCGAGGGCGGCGGCGCCGACATCGGCCAGCTCGTCGGCGTGGAGCTTCGGCGCCAACCCGTGGGCCTTCCCCGCCTCCAAGATCGCGCGCGCTTCGTCCACCGTAAAGACACCGCGATCGCAGAACACGTCGCAGAACCGCGCGAGCCCCTCCCGCGCCACGGCCGGGATCATCTCGCCGACCAGGAGCGCCACGTAATCCGCGCGACGGGACCTGAATTCCTCGGGCACCTCGTGCGCTCCGAGGAACGTCGGAATCACCTCCACGGGAGAGGCGTTGCCCGCGCGCGCCGCGGCGCGGAGCTGCTTCGTTTCTTCCCCGAGCGAGAGGCCGTAGCCGCTCTTCGCCTCCACGGTGGTGGTCCCCTGCGCGAGCAGGCACTGGAGGCGCCGCGTCACGGCGGCGGTCAAGCCCGCCTCGGATACGGCCCGCGTCATCCGTACGCTCGCGCGAATGCCGCCACCCTTCGCCGCGATCGCTTCGTACGACTCCCCCCTCGCCCGGGCCTCGAACTCCATCTCGCGGGAACCGGCGAAGGGAAGGTGCGTGTGGCAATCCACGAATCCGGGCGCCACGAGCATTCCCGACGCATCCAGGACGCGCGCCGCTTCCTTCTCGGGATAGCGCGCGAGTACTTGGGCCAGAGGCCCGACGGCGGCGACGCGCCCTTCGACGCACGCGACGGCGCCGTCGTCGATCAGGAGCGGTCCGTCGAGATCGGGGCCCAGGAGCGGCTCCCGGCCCGGCGGTGCGGTTATGATCTGCGCCGCGGAGACGACGAGGAGGTCGCTCCTCACGGCTCCATCGGCCGCTTGAGATGGTGGCGCTTGGCGGTGTCGATCGCGGCCGCGTATCCGGCGTCCGCGTGCCGGAACACGCCCATGGCGGGATCGTTGTGGAGCACGCGCTTCATCCGCGCGAGACCCGACGGGGTCCCGTCGGCCACGACGACGACGCCCGCGTGGATCGAGTTGCCGATGCCGACGCCGCCGCCGTGATGCACGGAAACCCAGGAAGCGCCGGAGGTCGCGCTGACGAGCGCGTTCAGGATCGGCCAGTCCGCGATCGCGTCGCTGCCGTCCCGCATGCCCTCGGTCTCCCGATAGGGCGACGCGACGGACCCGCAATCGAGATGATCGCGGCCGATTACGATGGGCGCCTCGACCAGACCCCGCTCGACCAGCCGGTTCAGCTCCTCGCCGAATCGCTCGCGTTCCCCCATGCCGAGCCAGCAGATTCGCGCCGGGAGCCCTTGGAACGCGACGCGTTCGCCCGCGAGTCGGATCCAGCGCCGGAGGGATTCGTTCTCCGGAAACGCGTCGAGCACCGCCCTGTCGGTCGCGGCGATGTCCGCCGGATTCCCCGAGAGCGCGGCCCAACGAAATGGTCCCTTCCCCTCGCAGAAAAGCGGCCGGATGAACTCGGGGACGAATCCCGGAATCCGGAACGCGTCCTCGACGCCGGCCTTCTTCGCCTGCGCGCGGAGATTGTTGCCGTAGTCGAAGACGACGGCGCCCTCGTCCTGGAACCCCCGCATGGCCCGCACGTGGGTCCCCATCGAGGCGATCGAGCGCGCGACGTAGTCCTTGGGGTTCTTGGTGCGCAACGTGAGCGCATCCGCCAGCGAAAGACCGGCCGGCACGTACCCGTTCAGCTCGTCGTGCGCCGAGGTCTGGTCGGTGACGAGGTCGGGCCGCGCGCCGCGCTTCAGGAAATCTGGAAGCAGGTCGGCCGCGTTTCCGACGATCCCGATCGAGAGGGGGCGCTTCGCCTGGACCGCTTCGCCGACGAGGCGGAGCGCCTCCTCGACCGTCGACGCGGCGCGGTCCAAGTACCGCGTCTCGACGCGGCGCAGAACGCGCGACGGATCGACGTCGATCGCGAGGCAGACCCCGTCGTTCATGGTCACCGCGAGGGGCTGGGCGCCGCCCATGCCGCCGAGCCCCGCCGTGAGCACCCAGCGGCCCGCGAGCGACCCGCCGAACCGCTGCCGCGCCGCTTCCGCGAACGTCTCGTACGTCCCCTGGAGAATTCCCTGCGTGCCGATGTAGATCCAAGACCCGGCCGTCATCTGGCCGTACATGGTCAGGCCCTGCGCCTCGAGCTCGCGGAACGTCTCCCAGTTCGCCCACGCGGGAACGAGATTCGAGTTCGCGATCAGGACGCGGGGCGCGTCCGGATGCGTGCGCGCCACGCCCACGGGCTTCCCGGACTGGACGAGCAGCGTCTCGTCGTTTTCGAGGGCGGTCAGCTCCCGAACGATGGCCTCGTAGGCCGGCCAGCTGCGGGCCGCCCTGCCTCGGCCGCCGTAGACGACCAGGTCGTCGGGCCGTTCGGCCACCTC
>DATEND010000062.1:0-2229 GCA_035275245.1 Candidatus Eiseniibacteriota bacterium | reverse complement strand
TCGGGTGGCGCCGCACCCGGTGAGGAGGGCCGCCCCGGCCAAGGCCAGGGCAACAACCGCGACTCTTCGAAGATTCGGCATCGGGACACCGTACGGGTCCCGGCCCCGCCGGTCAACCGCGGCCGCGGGCGCCCCCGGTTCGACCGCCCCACGTCCGGCCCGTGCCCCTTGCCCGGCAAACGGCGTTGCGGCATCATCGAGCCATGAACGTTCGTCGCGGGAGCGCCGCGCTCCGCGACCGCCGGCCGTCCGCCCGAGGCCGGCGCCCATGCATGGTCAAAGGAGGGTCCAATGCCCGCTCGAAAGAAGGCTGCCCGGAAGAAGTCCGCCAAGAAGAAGGCCGCACCGCGCAGAAAGGCCGCGTCGAAGCGGAAGGCGGCTCCGAAGAAGAAGGCCGCTCCGAAGCGCCAGTCCGCGCCGAAGCCGGCGGCGCCTCCTTTGATTCCGAGCGCCATCGGCCTCGAGACGCACCATCTCGACTACACGACGCACGACCTCGGCGCGGTGAAGCGCTTCTACGTCGAGCTCCTGGGCTTCAAGAACCACGATCACGACACGTCGTTCGACTACCTCTGGGTGCAAACGGGCAATTCTTCGAGCCTCGGCTTCATGCCCCCGATGGAAGGCATGGGCCAGCCGAGCCCGGCCAAGGAGCCGACGATCTACCTCCTCGTCAAGAACGTCGATGCCGCCTACTCGACGCTCGCCGCGAAGGGCGTGATGTTCGACGGACCTCCGAGCGACATGCCCTGGGGCCACCGCGTGGTCTCGACCACCGATCCCGAAGGCCGCCGCGTGATGCTCGCGACCCGGAAGAAGATGTAGCCGACTCCCCCCGACCCGCGAGGATCGCCGTCATGAGCAAGTCACCCTGCGTCCTGCTTCACGATCTGGGACAGAGCGTTTGGCTGGACAACATCAACGACGGCCTCTTGCAATCCGGCGATCTCGCGCGATGGGTCCGCGAGGGCTCGGTCTACGGCGTCACCTCGAATCCGACCATCTTCAAAAACGCGATCGGCGGCGACAAGTTCTCCTATCCCGCCGAAATCACGCGGCTCGCGAACGCCGGCAAGTCCCCGGACGAAGTCTTCGAAGAGCTGGCGGTGCGCGACATCTCGCGCACCGCCGACCTGCTCCTCGACACGTACCGGAAGGGTTCGGGCCGCGACGGGTTCGTGAGCATCGAAGTGCGCCCCAGCCACGCGCAAGACACCGCCGCCACGATCGAGGAAGCGCGCCACTACTGGGGCCGGCTGAATCGCCCCAATGTCTTCGTCAAGGTGCCGGCCACGCCCGAGGGAATTCCGGCGATCGAGACCCTGATCGCCGAGGGCGTGAACATCAACGTGACGCTCATCTTCGGACGGGCGCAGTACGTGAGGGTCGCCGAGGCGTACAAGCGCGGCCTCAAGCGACGCGTCGCGTCGGGCGCGTCGCTCGCCGGCCTCCACTCGGTGGCGAGCCTCTTCGTGAGCCGGCTCGACACGTCCGTGGACAAGGAGCTCGACGAGAGGGCCAAGGCCGCGGCCACGCCCAAGGAGCGCGAGCGCTTCCTGAACCTCCGCGGCGCGGCGGCGGTGGCCAACGCGTTCGACGTATGGGAGGAGTACCGCGCCCAGTTCTTCACGTCCGACTTCGACGCGCTACGGAAGGCAGGCGCGACCCCCCAGTGGATTCTCTGGGCCTCCACGGGCACGAAGAACCCGGCCTACTCGGACGTCAAGTACGTCGAGGAGCTGGCCGGCCCCGACTCGATCAACACGATGCCGCAGGAAACGCTTCAGGCCTTCCTGGATCACGGCCGCGTCCCCGGCGACCGCATGACGCCCCGCGTCGAGACCGCGCGGAAGGTCCGCGCCGCCATTCAGGCCGCCGGAGTCTCGATCGACGCGCACGTGGCCAAGCTCCTCGAGGAAGGCGTCGCCTCCTTCGCGAAATCGTTCGACGAAATGATGGACGTGATCCGCGAACGCTCGGCGGCGCTGACGCACCGCCGCTGATTCCTCTCCCGGTGGAGGTCTAATGGAACTCGGGTTCGTCGGACTCGGGCGGATGGGCAGGAACATGGTCGTCCGGCTCGCCCGCGGCAAACATCGCGTCGTGGCCTGGGCGCCGTCGCCCGAGAGCGTGCAGGACGTCGCCAGAGAAGGGGCGATCGGGGCCTCGAACCTCCCCGACCTGATCTCGAAGCTCAAAGACCGCCCGCGGGCGGTCTGGACGATGGTG
>DATEND010000061.1:0-3275 GCA_035275245.1 Candidatus Eiseniibacteriota bacterium | reverse complement strand
CGGCCGGTCAGGTCCACCTTCCGCGCGACGAGATCGGCGCGGTACGCGGGCAAAATCGGATGATAGGTCAGGATGGCTTCCGCTCGCTTCGCGCCGGGCGCCGGCGTGGCCCACTCCTCCACGGAACCGTCGGCGGGAATTTCCTTCGACCGCTTCACCGATGCCGCGAGCCACTTGGGCACCGGAGACTTCCCGGCCTCATCGGCGAACTCCGTCCCGTAGGACTCGACCGCGGATCGCGAGAGTTCCTTCCCCGCTCCGTCGAACCACACCACCTCGAGCGTGATCGCGCGCATGGATCGGGCTCCGCCCGGCAGTGCGTGCCCCGCGCGGGCGTTCGCCACCATGAGCTTCAGCTTTCCCGAAACCATTTCGGCCGAGAGCGTGGCGACGGAATCGAGCCCGCCCGGCACGCGCGGTCCGAAGAACGTGTGCGCGTACACCGCGTCGCGTTGCTTCTTCGAGAGCGGCGAGGCTTTCCCCGGCGCCGGCGGCATGTGGCAGGTCTGGCACTGCTTGCCCGCCGCCGCGGCTTTCGACGCCTTCCACTGGGGGTAGGTCCCCTCGATCTCGAGGTTCTTGTCGTTGTTCGCCCAGTGGCAGGCCGAGCAGAAGTCGCCCTTGGTCATCGCCGGCATGTGCTCGAAGTCGTGCGCGCTGCCCGGATCGCTGTCGGAATAGGGGCCCCGCATGTTGTTCGGATTCGATGGATCGTGCGTGTACGAAGCGGGCTTGGCCGAGACCTCGACCGCGCTCACGTTGTGACAGAAGTTGCAGGTCACCCCTTCCTGCGCGACGGGGTCCTCCACCGCGAGGTCCCCCGTGACCGCGGCTTGCGGCACGTGGCAGGAGAGGCATGCCATGCGGACTTCCTTTCCGCGGGCCTTTTCCGCGTCTGCCAAGAACGCCTGAAAGACCGGGTTCGACCACGACTTCGCCTTCGCGGACGCGCTCCACGCCTTCTGGATCGTGCCGTGACACGCGGCGCACACCTTCGACGGGCGCGGGGACGCGGCGAGGGCGGAGCTTGCCCCGGCGCCCAGCGCCAGCGCGGCCGCGGCCGTGGCGGCGAATCCGATGGTGCGGAGGGTAATGTTGTGCGCGAACCGGATCACCGCGTGCCTTTCCCCGGAACGTCCGCCGTGAGCCGCGCGGCATGCGCGGACTTGAGCTGCTCCATCAGGGCGTCCCGCTTCCCGTAAAGCCGCTTGAGCGGCCGGGACTGCCGCTTGCTCAGCGCGTACGCGGTCAGGATCGGGAGCGCCACGGTCGAGTCCACGTAGGCGACCACGGCATCGGGCAGGCGGTCGGGGTCGATCTTCCCCCACGAGACCGCCTCTCCCGGCGTCGCGCCGGATAGCCCGCCCGTGTCCGCGCGAGCGTCGGTCACTTGCAAGAAGTAGTCGTGGCCGGCTTCCTCGAGGCCGAGCACTTCCTGGATCTGCGGCTCGGTTTGGAGCGCGAAATTCTTCGGCGAGCCGCCCCCCAGAATCAGGATCGCGCTCTTCCCGCCCTTCTTCTTCGCGTCGTACACGATCGCGGCGGTCTCGTTCACGTCCTTGAAGGCATCCCAGTGGATCGCCTCTCCCTCGAGCGCCAGGGCTGCGGCGTTCATTCCGATCGACGAGTCTCCCGGCGACGACGTGTAGATCGGCACCTCGAGGCGGTGCGCGGCGGCGAGAAGCGAGGTCTCGCCCTGGCCCAGCGCCTTCTCGCGCTCGGCGACGTAGCGACCCGCGCGGAAATGGAATTCCGCCGTGCTCATGGGCTTTCGAAACTCCGGCTGGCGCATCACTTCTCGAAAGAACGCGTCCGTCGAGAGGAGCACTTCGTAATCGAAGAAGATGTCGAAGATCCGGACGATCCCCTCTTCGCGGAGCGCCACGTCGTCGGCGTTCCAGTGCCCCTGGTGCATCGTGAGCCCGATGCCGAAATGCGTGTCGTGGTAGAGATTCGCGCCCGTCGAGATCATCCAGTCGACGAAGCCCGCCTTGAGGAGCGGGATCAGGCACGAGCGTCCGAGACCGGCCGGTGTCAAGGCGCCGCTCACGGTGACCCCGATCGTCACGTCGGGCTCCAGCATCTTTTCGGCGAAGAGCCGGCACGCCTCTCTGAGTCGCGCGCCGTTGTATGCGAGAAACGCCCCGTCCACGAGGCGATCGACCGTGATCCCCGCCGTGACCGGATCGGGCGCGATCTTCGGCCCCTTCGTCCTGCGCGCTTTCGGCGAAGCCATCAGGCCCTCCCGTAAATGGGGATCAGCGCCCCCGACGTCGTAGCCGCCGCGTCCGAGGCCAGGAAGGCCAGGAGCGCGGCGACCTGATCGGGTCGCACCCATGTGTCGAATTTCGCGCCCGGCATGGCGGCACGGTTCTGCGGCGTGTCGATGACGCTCGGAAGGACCGCGTTCGCGGTCATTCCGAACGATCCGACCTCCTTCGCGAGCGTCCCGACGAGGGCGTTCAGGCCGGCTTTCGCCGCCGCGTACGCCGCGGCCCCCGGGTTCGCTTCGAGCGAGCCGCGCGAGGAGATGAAGAGGAGCCTCCCGCGCCCCGACGCCTTCGCGTGCGGGATCACGTGCTTCGCGGCCCAGAACGCCGACGCGAGGTTTAGGTCGAGCATCAGACGAACCGTTTTCGCCTCGGCCTTCTCCACCGGCGTTCCGCCGGCGTACCCTCCGGCCACGTGCACCAGCACCCGGAGTCCCCCGAGACCGGAAGCCGCGCTGGCCACCGCGGCGCTCATGGCGTCGTGATCGGTCACGTCCGTTGCGATGCCGATCAGGCGTCCCGCATCCGCGTCCCGCGCGGACTCCTGGCGAAGCGCGTCCCACTCCTTCGACGACCGGTAGGTGACGGCCACGGCGTGCCCGTCGTCGAGAAAGCGCCGAACGACCGCGCGCCCGAGCGATCCGGTTCCGCCGGTGATGAGTGCCGCGTTCTCTTGGGTCACGTCCTTGTCCCCGCCAACGCCTTCATCTCGACTCGAACTGTGCAGTATACCGTGGCGTGTCGCTGATGCGCCACAGCCCCTCGCGCGCGGCCCATCCGATGGGGGTTCCGCCCAGCCGTACTTCGACGTCGCCCGCGATCGCGCGGCCCAAGCGCACGCGCTCTCCCGCGCGAAGCAAGACCGGCGATCGGTTCGGCTCGTCGGGTCCGCGCCGCGCCTCGAGGAGCGGCGCCACCACGACCGCCTCCGGGTGCGCGTTCTCTCCGAGCGCGACGATCGTGAGCCACGTGACGACGAGGACGCCGGCCGCGGCCGGAACGATC
>DATEND010000060.1:0-5972 GCA_035275245.1 Candidatus Eiseniibacteriota bacterium | reverse complement strand
CTCGCCGAAGAGATTCGCGCCGGGCGCGCCGCGCTTCTGGTCGCCGAGCTTCGGGGCGCCGTCATCGGGTATGGAACGATCGCGTTCTTCTCGCCGCCCGCCGGCTCGCCCGACAACGTGGCGCCCGAGGGGTGGTACCTGGCGGGGCTCGTCGTTCGCCCGGCCCTAAGGCGGCGCGGCGTCGGCCGCGAGCTGACCCTTGCCCGCCTCGCGTGGATCGCGATGCGGAGCGAGAAGGCGTACTATTTTGCGAATCAGCGGAATCGGGCGAGCATCCAACTGCACGCCGCGGCCGGCTTCCGCGAATTGAGCCGGGACTTTCACCATCCTAAGATCTACTTCTCCGAGGGCGGCGGCATCCTTTTCGAGTGCGATCCGAGACAAGGACCAAAGGAGTGACGATGGACAAAGTGAAGCTCGCGAACAAGCTCGCTTCGTTCTCGCAGCACTGGCAACCGAAGATCGTCGGCGAGTTGAACGGGCAGTTGATCAAACTGGTCAAGTTCCAGGGCGAGTTCGTCTGGCACAAGCACGACGTCGAGGACGAGCTCTTCCTCGTGGTGGCGGGGCGATTCAGAATGGAGTACCGGGACCGGCACGTCTGGCTCGAGCCGGGGGAATTCGTCATCGTGCCGCGAGGCGTCGAGCACCGGCCGGTCGCCGACGAGGAAGCGCACGTCCTTCTCTTCGAGCCGGCGACGACCCTGAACACCGGAAACGTGCGAAACGAGCGGACCGTGGAGCGGCTGGAGCGAATCTGACCTAGACGAATCGGACCTTACGGCGACGGATCTCGATCTTTCCATCACGACGCCATTCGGAGGAGCGTGTCGAACGATGCTCTACGTCGTCATCGAACACTTTCGTGGGGGCGACCCGTTGCCCGTCTATCGGAGGTTCCGGGACAAGGGGCGGCTCGCGTCCGACGGTCTTCGCTACGTGGCCAGCTGGGTCACCGAAGACCTGAAGCACTGTTACCAGATCATGGAGTGCGAGGATCGGCGGCTGCTCGACGAGTGGACGTCGCGCTGGGAAGACATCGTGGATTTCGAGGTCATTCCCGCCGTGACGTCCGCCGAGGCCGCCGCCTTGGTCGCACCACGGCTGTAAGCATTCACGCGGAGGCGTCGCCATGACCGAAGAAGCCATGACCGAAGCAGGAATGAACGCGGTGGACGAGTATCTGGGCGCGCTCCTCGCCCCCCATGACTCCATCCTCGAGAGCACGCTGTCGTCGAGCAAGGCGGCGGGATTGCCGGAGATACAAGTCTCGCCGGTGGGCGGGAAGCTCCTCCATCTCCTGGCTCGGCAGATCAAAGCCCGCGCGATTCTGGAAGTCGGCACGCTGGGCGGCTACAGCACCATCTGGCTCGCGCGAGCGCTCTCGCCCGGCGGGCGTGTCGTCACGCTGGAGTACGATCCGAAACACGCGGAGGTGGCCCGCGCGAACTTCGCTCGTGCCGGGCTCTCCGATTCGATCGAGCTCCACGTCGGTCGGGCGATCGACATCCTGCCGAAGCTCGCCGCCGAGGGTCGCGGCCCCTTCGACCTGGTCTTCATCGACGCCGACAAGGCGTCGAATCCGGACTACTTCGCGTGGGCGCTCAAGCTCACGCGGCCGGGGAGCCTCATCCTGATCGATAACGTCGTGCGCGACGGGAAGGTCACCGATGCATCGAGCACCGAACCGGACGTCCAAGGCACGCGCCGCGCGCTCGCGATGATGGCGGCCGAACCCCGCGTCGTGGCAACGGCGATCCAGACGGTGGGCGTGAAGGGATGGGATGGGTTCGCGCTCGCGTTGGTGACGGGGTAATGCCCTCGCCCGAGATCCGGCCGCTCGCTCCCGACGACTTCGAGGCGGTGCTCGCGCTCTGGAAGTCGACCGAGGGCCTCGGAAACGGCCCGGGCGACAGCGTGGAAGCGCTGGGCCGCTTCGTGGAGCGAAATCGAGGGCTCTCGCTCGTGGCCACGGACGGCGAGATCGTGGGCGCCCTGCTCTGCGGACATGACGGACGGCGCGGGCTCATTTACCACCTGGCGGTTGCGCCGGCCTATCGCCGTCAGAACCTCGCCCGCGAAATGGTCCGAAGCTGCTTCTCCGCCCTCAAAGCGCACGGAATCGAGCGCTGCCTGATCCTCGTGCAGGCCGAGAACAAAGCGGCCTTGGAGTTCTGGAAGGCCGTCGGTTGCCGCACGCGCGTGGACCTCGTGCCTCTCTCCATCGACATTTGACCCCGATGACAGCACCGGCCGCATGAACCGCTTCGCGCGGAGAGGTGCTTTGGCCGCGGCCGGAATCGTCGCGGTCGCCGCGGTTTGGTGGACCCTCCTCGGACGAACCGACCCCATGGCGACGCCCGGGCCGGCACGGCCCGCCGCAACGTATGCCGAGGCTCTGGCGCGCATCGACTCGATCCGAGCGTTGGAGGGGCGAGACATCCTGCCCGCGTGCCGCACGCGCGCCTTGGTCGTCGGAGACCGAACGGCGAACGTGATCGTGCTCTTCCACGGCTTTACCAACTGCCCGAAACAGTTCGATAGCCTCGCCACGATTCTGGTCCGGAGCGGCGCGAACGTCGTGCTGCCGCGGGTGCCTCGACACGGACTCGGGGATCGTATGACGCCCGAGCTCACGCGGCTCACGGCGGAAGAGCTGACGCGATCGGGAATGGCCGCCGTCGACATCGCCCGCGGGCTCGGAGCGCGCGTCACCGTGGCGGGGCTGTCCTCGAGTGCCGTCCTCGCCGCGTGGCTCGCGCAGAATCGCGCCGACGTCGACCGCGCCGTTCTCCTGGCGCCCTCCTTCGCGCCGCGCGGAATGGAGGCCGCGGTCGCGCGAAGGTTGACGAATGCGATGCGGCGAGCGCCGAACTTCTTCGTCTGGTGGGACCGCAAACGGAAGGCCCAGGTCCCGGGGCCGCGGCAGTGTTATCCGCGCTTCGCGAGCCGCGCCCTGGCGGAAGTCTATCGGTTGGGCTTCACCGTCCTCGACGAGGCCGATCGCGCCGCGCCGAAGGCCGCGCAACTCGCCATCCTGACGACCGCGTCGGACGAGGGTGTGAACAACGACTTGGCACAGGATCTCGCGCGAAGGTGGCGGTCCCGCGGCGCCTACGTGCAAACCTACGAGTTTCCGGAGTCCTTGGACGTCCGTCACGACATGATCGACCCCGAGCAGCCGTACCAGCGGATCCACCTTAGTTACCCGGTGATCGAGCGGGCACTCGTGGGGATGGACGATCCGAGCTAGCCGGCCCGTTCCACGCGCGCCATGAAGCAACCCGCCTCGCGATTTCTGAGATGGACATACGCCACGTCCGGTCGCTCGAACATGCGCGCCACGACCTCCTCGACGGGAGCGGTCGTCACCGGTTCCTGAGCCGAGACCCACCCGGACGCCTGGTACCCCTCGACGACAAGCGGCAGGGACCGGAAGTCTCGCGGCAGCTCGAGGGCGTCATAGCGTGCGCACGGTTCCGCGTGGATGAAGACGGGCCCGGGCTGCGGCACGGCGCCCTTCCCCAGATGCGGTTGGTAGGTGAACAACAGCCGATCCTCCTCGCCGACGGCGAACGTTCGGAGACAGAGCCGGCAGGGACCGTACCCCTTGGCACGGTCCCGAGACGCGGGGTGTCCGTACTGCGGCGAGCGCATCGTCGCGCGAGCTTCCTCGGCCAGCTCCTGCGCGATTCCAACGTAACGGGTGCCACTCATGATCCTTCCTCCTGTTAGGGACGAAGGTGAGACTACCGACTGCCGCGGCCCGAGGCGCTCCGGTTCTTGCACTCGAATTTCGCCGGTCCTGGCCCCACAATGGGTGCCGTCGGTCAACCGTGGGAGGAACATGAATCGGAAATCGCTGGCACTCGTGTCGACGTACCTCTTTGCCGGGCTCGCCCTCGTCGGCCTCGCGGAAGCGGACCCATTGGCCCGGATCTCCTGGCTCGCGGGGTGCTGGGAGGCGGTTTCTCCCACGCGCACGATCGAGGAGAATTGGACCGCGGCGCGCGGGCACACGATGATCGGCGTGGGCCGCACCGTGCGCGGGGACAGCCTCTTCGAGCACGAGTTCATCGTGCTCCGCGAGCGCGGCGACCGCTTGGCCTACGAGGCGCACCCGTCCGGACAAGCTTCGACCGTCTTCTGGTCGAAGGAAGTCACGGATTCGACCGTCGTGTTCGAGGATCCGAAGCACGACTTCCCGCAGCGCGTCGGTTACCGGCGCGTGGGCTCGGACTCGCTCGTGGCGTGGATCGAGGGTTCGAGGGGTGGGAAAATGCGGCACATCGAGTTTCCCTATCGCCGCGCGTCCTGCGCGGGGAGCACGCGGTAGAGCGAGTAGTAGCGGGGCTCGGGTCGCGAGAGACCCAGGTTCTCGATCCGGGAGGAGAGCACGAGCTCGTGCCGCGCATCGGTCAGAACGCCCGGACGCGCCGCGCGGTCGACGACGTAGTCGGCACGGCCCACCTGTTCGTAGAGCCTCCCCTCCATGATCTCCGGGAGGTCGTGCCGCGCGAGAATCGGCGCCATCGCCGGCGTGACGAGCCCGCCCACGTCGAGGATCCGGCGCTCCGCGTAGAAACCGATCGCCCCGATGTCGGGCGTCGCGACGACCGCGTCGGGCGACGCGTTCGCGCGGAGCCATCGGCCGATCTCCACGGGGCCCCGGTCGAGGCCGCGCGCGAAGGCGTCGATCTGCGGCCCGATCAGGAAGAGCAGCACCGCAGCCTGCTGGCAGAAATAGAGAGCGCCGAGCCCCACCCGCGCGCGATGGCCGAACGCCCGCTCCGCGCCGATCCAGGCGACGGCGCAGAGGACGGGCGTCGCCGGCACCCAGTACCGCGAGATGAATTGGACACGGGCGATCAGGAAGAACGCGGCGAGCACGGCCGGCCACGCGAGGAGGAGCAGGAGCGCCCCGCGTGGGCCGGAATCGGTCGCCCGTTCGGCGGCCGCGCGGCGTCGCGTGATTCGCCACAGAGCCGCGCACGCCGCGACGATCAGGAGCGCGTCCGCGGTTCCGACGACGGCGAAGAGGTAGCCCGCCTCGCGCCCGACCCCCGCGAGCGTCACCGCGTCGTGGACGCGCTTCACGGTGTACGCCGTCGGGATCCAGGATCCGGTGCCGGCGTGAACCCATAGCTCCCACGCCGCGAGCGTAGCGCCGCCGGCAACGACGCCCCAGAGCGCCGGAGCCCTCGAGCCGCGCGAGCCGGCGGTGAGCGTCCACGCAGCGGCGAGCGCGAAGACGAGGAACGTCTCCGGCCGCGCCAGAACGGCGAGCGCCAAGACCAGAAGTCCCCCGGTGACCGCGCGCGACCCTCGGATGACGCGCTCGAGACCGAGCGCGACCAAGAACGCGGCCAGCGACGTCTCCATTCCCGAGAGCGACCACCGAAGGAACCAGGCGTTCAAGGCGAGCGATCCCGCGGCCGCGAGGGCGGCGGCGGTCGTTCCGCCGGCCGCGCGCGCCAGGCGAAACGTGGCCAGAACCGCGAGAACGGTGAAGAGGAGGCCGAGCGCCCGCGAGAGCGCGAGCCAGTCCGCGACGAGGGCGTGCCCGACCGAGAGGAGAAGCATCCAGAGCGGGCTCGTGAACCCGTAGACCGGCTCGCCCGCATTGAACGAGAAGCCCTCGCCCCGGTCGAGGTTTCGCGCGAAGACGAGGTGAATGTAGCTGTCGTCCGTGAAGAAACCGGAAACCCGCGCGAGCGCCGCGGCGAACCCGACAAGAAGGAGCGCGAATCCGAGCGGCAACGCGACGCGGCCTTTCGTCACGCGATCTCCGAGAGCGTTCGGGCGAGCCGCTCGGCGAGGCCCCGCCGCGTGAAAGACTCGCGTTCGCCCGACGCGGCGCCGGACGCGGCCCCGGCCGAGGGCGGAGGCCGCTTGGCCCACGCGACCGTGAGCGCGTCGGCGATTCCGTCGGCCGAATCCGGATCCGCCACCCAACCCATGCCGAAGCGGCG
>DATEND010000059.1:0-4189 GCA_035275245.1 Candidatus Eiseniibacteriota bacterium | reverse complement strand
TGGAACCTGCCGTCCCCGATTCCGTGCAGGACCCCGATCGAGTTGGGGTTGATTCCGACGCCCAAGGCGACAATGAGATCCGGGATCCCGTCGCGATTTTCGTCACCGACGGTGATTGACGTGGGCCTGAAGGAACCGGTGCTCACTTCGTTCGTGAAGAAGGTTCCGTCGCCTTTTCCGCGGAAGATGAGGACGATGGAGCTCGCGGCGGAGGCGGCGGCAATGTCCGGCTTTCCGTCGCGGTTGAAGTCGGCGACGGCGATGTCCGAGAACTCGTACCCGAGCCCCAACGCGAGCGCGACTGGGGTTGTCAGCGTGTCGGCGGTCGAGCCGAACTGGACGAGTACCGCGTCGCCCGCGGCGCACCCGATTGCAACGTCGGGGATGCCGTCCCGGTTGAAGTCGCCCACGTCCATCGCGCTCGGTTCATCGGGAAGAATGTTCGTGAAGCTCGGCGTGAACGTGCCGTTCCCGTTCCCGACCATCATCGTGGAGTAGAAGTTTCCGTCAGCAAGAGAATGCGCGACCACCACGTCCGGGGTCCCGTCGAGCGTGAAGTCCGCCGTGGCGATCGCGGTTTGCGTGCTGGCGGGAATCGTGCTGTTCACGATCGCCGTTGGGAAGGCGAAGGCCGGCGGGCCGTTCCCCTTCAGCGTGTAGTGGCGCACCGCCTTCTCCGCGCCCAAGAGCGGGCCAATGCTCGAGGAGACGACGTCGGTCCGGCCGTCGCGCGTCGCGTCGACAAGGGTCAGCCCGAGCGGGTGCTCCGGCACGCCGTAATCGTGTCGCGTGCCGAAGCCGCCATTTCCGTCGCCCAGCCACAGGCGAAGGTTCGAGTCGATGTAGTCGCTCCCGCTCGGCTCGTTCACGTCGGCGATCACATCCATGTGACCGTCGCGATTCATGTCGAGGGCGGCGGAGCTGAACGATCCGTTGCCGTTCTGGTATTCGAGCAGCTGGACCGCCGAAGAAAATGTCCCCAGCCCGTCCCCTAGGCCCACGAAGGTTTGCGTGGCCGTCGACAGGAGGACGTCGAGTTTGCTGTCCTCGTTGAAGTCGGCCAGCGTGATCGACGTGGCCGGCGGCCCTGGGGGCGCTGTGGGCGCGTTGAGCACGATCGTGCCGTTTCCCAGGCTCACGTTGGTGCCGAGGGCGTTCACGGAGTAGACGATGTCCAAAGCGCCGTCCTGGTTCAGGTCACCGACGGCGGCGGCGCCCACCGAATTGCCCGTGAAGAGACTCGACCCAAACGTGAAAGTGCCGTCCCCCACGCCCTTCAGTAGCACGATGCCCGCGAGCGCGTTCGTGACGAGGTCGAGAATTCCGTCACGATCGAAGTCTCCTGCGGCCAACGCCTCGCGATCCGCCGTGGCCGAGGCTACGATCGGCGTGATCGCGCCCGTTCCGTCGCCCAGATAGGTCTTTAGGAGCAGTCCGTGCGTGGAGGAATTCTCGGTCACCGCGAGATCCGGAATGCCATCGCGGTTGAAGTCGCCGGCCACCGCGCGCGGCGGGAAGTCACCGGGGATGTTGGTCAGCGTCCCGGGATCCCAGGACTCCGACGATGTCCCGAGGCGCACCGCGATGGAGGCCTGGCCGCTCGCGAAGCCCAGCCCGGCGATGACCAAGTCCGGCATCCCGTCGCGGTTCATGTCCTCGACCGTCGTGACGGCGGTGCCCATGGTTATCTCAGGTTTGATGTAGAAGGTCGGGATGCTGAACACGCCTGGGCTCTTCTGGCGCGCGACGTGAACGGCGCGGCGGAACCTGAGATCCACCGGCATGCCAGCGCCCGTGAACGCAAGGTCCACCATTCCGTCGCCGTCGAAGTCTCCGGCCGCGACGGCCTCCAGGTGCGCGCCCACGTCGATCTGGCTCGGGGTGCCAAGTCCGCCCAGGCCGTCCCCGGGAACGAAGAACCCAGTGGCGGTCGGCGCAAAGAACGGCTGCTGGCTCGCGACCGCGACGTCCATTTTGCTATCCGCGTTCAGGTCCCGCGCGAGGATGTCGAGGGGACCCGCGACGGCCTTGTCCGTCGAGGTCGACGTGAACGGCGCCATGCCGTTGTTGGCGTACACCGTGACGCGGCCCGCGAGGGAGGAGGCGACCAGCGCCTCTGGCCGCCCGTCGCCGTTCATGTCGGCCAACTGGAGCGCGTTCGGCGGGTGGAGGAGCAGCGGTGCGCTCGTGAGCGTGAGGGTGCCGTCTCCTACGCCGTGAAAGACCGAGAACACGTCGGGCGACGATGCGACGGCCACGACGTCGGGAATGGCATCACCGTCAACAAGGCCCACCGCGACACCTCGCGCGGTTCCGGTGGTGGCATACGCGGTTGGAGGAGCGAAAACACCGGGGAACCCCGACGCGAGGAAGATCGAGACGCCAGATCCGATGCAAAGCACGATGTCGCGTCGCCCGTCGGCGTTCAAGTCCGCCAGCACGAGCGCTCCCGGGCTTTGGCTCGAGCCGGTCGGATAGGAGGTCCGCGGACCGAGCTTCCCGCCGCCCTGATTCAGGAAGATAGAGATCACATTGTCCCCGGCGTCGGCCGTCACGACATCCAGCCATCCGTCGTTGTTTAGGTCGGCGATCGCGACGGACTGCGGGCCAAAGCCGGTCTCGTAGTTGACCGGGGCCCCGAAGAGCGGGAGCACCGGATTTGAATTCGCCAGCAAGATCGAAAGGGTGCGTCCGCCCTCGATCGCCCAACCGTCCCGCGAAACGACGGCGAGATCGGCGCGGCCATCGCCGTTCAGGTCGCCCGCGGCCACGTCGGGCGAACCCCAGGACGGCGACGGGTGCTGCTCGAGCACATCCCCCACAGGGAAGGAGAGATACGGTGCGAGGAGGTATTCCGCGGCTGGTGCCGCGGATGGGGCTGAGAGGATGAGGATTGCGAGTACAGCGGCACGTATCCGGACCATGGGCTCGACTCCTCGTCTTTCGGCGTTGAGGGTGCTGTCCGGGCTGTGCTCCGGAAGCGGGCAACGCTGAAAGAACGGGATTCGGGCCCTGAGGGGGACAGTGCGGGGTTCGTCTATCTCCGCCCCGCCCCGCATACAACGAAAGGCCAGAAAGTCACCGCAATCGTGACTTTCTGGCCTAAAAGTGTAACGAACCCCGCCTGAGGACTTCTCTACCTCGCGCTCGCCACGCGCGACCTATGTAGCGACGATCCTCGGGCCGGCTTTCTGCGCGCACCACCGGTGGCGCGATTGCCTCTCCATCAGGTGGGGCAACCGCCGGGGCCGCGGAACTTGTGTCCTCTCGAGCAGGTCTTCCACCCGCCTCTGTTTGCTTTCACCATGGCAACACCTCCTCCAGCCCTGCAACCCCACAACTTCATCCTACACCCGATCGGCGATGCCGGGTCGCCTACTTCCCGATCGTCAGAACGACCCGAAAGCGTGCCTTTCCGCTCATCATGCGGTCATACGCGTCGTTGGCGCGCTCCAACGGGAACGTCTCGTTCATCGACTTCACGCCGTTTTGCGCGCTGAAGACCAGCGTTTCCTGTGAGTCGATCGACGTCCCGGAGTACCAGCCCTTTATGGAGTGGCGCCCCCCGATCAACGACATGGGCGAGATCTGCATCGTCGGAGCCGCGCCGAGGACCATCAGCGTCCCGTCGACTCCCAGCCCGCCCATCACGGCGCTCATCGCTTCGCCGCTCGTCGCGGTCGCGAGGACGACCTTCGCGCCGCCCAGCTCGAGGAGCTTCGCCGCGGGGTCTTCGGACAGCGAATCGACGTAGGCCGAAGCGCCTAACTTCCTGGCGAGCGGCTCCTTGTCCTTGCCGCGCGCGATTCCAACTGTGCGGAACCCCATCTTCGAAGCGTACTGAACCGCGAGGTGGCCCAGCCCGCCCAGTCCGAGCACGGCAACGACATCGCCCGACCGCGCACCGCTGTTCCGGAGTGCATTGAAGGTGGTGAGGCCCGCGCACATGAGCGGAGCGGCGTCGGCAGGCGATAGGTCCGCGGGGAGGAGCGCGACGGCACTTGCCGGGGCGATCATGTACTCGCCGTAGCCGCCGTCGTAGGTGATGCCGGTTATCTGGCCGGTAACGCACGCGAAGAAGTCGCCGCGGCGGCAGTGGTCGCACTCCCCGCAGTACCCGCCGTTCCATCCGACGCCCACGTGGTCCCCGACTTGCCATTGGCTGACGCCGGCGCCGACCGCGTCTACG
>DATEND010000058.1:0-6762 GCA_035275245.1 Candidatus Eiseniibacteriota bacterium | reverse complement strand
GACGTCGAGCATCGTCTCGAAGTCGATCAGCAAGGACGGCGGCCGCGCCGGCTACCGAGGCCTCATCAAGATCGCGAAGGGCGCCAAGGGGTCCAAGTCGACGGTCCGCTGTGACGCCCTGCTCCTGGACGAGCACTCGCGCTCGGACACGTACCCATACATGGAGATCGAGGAGGACAAGGTCTCGATCGGCCATGAGGCGACGGTCTCGAAGATCGGCGACGAGCAGCTCTTCTACCTGATGAGCCGCGGCATTCCCGAGGCCGAAGCGGCCGCGATGATCGTGAGCGGGTTCATCGAACCGATCACGAAGGAATTGCCGATGGAGTACGCGGTCGAGATGAATCGTTTGATCCAGCTGCAAATGGAGGGCTCGGTCGGCTGATCGCCGCCTGCCCCGAAACTCGATAGGAGAGAACGTGAGCCATTCGGAAACGATGACCCCCGCCCGCTCCGGCGCGCAAACCAAGCTGGGCGGCGTGAACAGCGAATTCGTCGCGGACCTGGCCCGCCGCGCCGGCGAGCCCGAGTTCCTAGCGAAGCGCCGCGCGGCCGCGTGGGCGCATTGTCAGGACACGCCCTTTCCCGGCCGCCTCGAGGAGCTTTGGCGCCGGACCGACATCTCGAGCCTCAAGTGGGACGCGCTCGCGGTCGATCAGGAGCCGCGCGCCGCGATGCGCTCGGCGGCCGATTTGCCCGCGGAGCTTCGCACGGAGATCGGCCCGTCCGAGGAGCGCTCGGCGCTCGCGGTGACGCTCGACACCTCCGTGCTTCTCGTGGAGCGCGATGAGGCGCTCGCGAAGCTCGGCGTCACGGTCGCGCCCTTCGCGGAGGCCGCGAAGTCGAACCCCGCGCTCGTGGAGCGACTCGTCGGGACGAACGTGCGGTTCAACGAGAGCCGGTTCACCGGATTGAACGCGGCGCTTCAGGGCGGCGGCGTGCTCGTGCACGTGCCGGCCGGCGTCGAGGTTCCGAAGCCGATCCGGATCCTCCTCTCCCGGAGCGTGCCCGATCTGGCCATGTTCCCCCACGTCATCGTGGCCGTCGACAAGGGCGCCAAGGCTTCGGTCATCCACGAATACTTCTCCGCGGGCGAGCCGGGCGCAGGCGTGGTCGTGCCGGTCACCGAGATCACCGTCGGCGAGAACGCCGAGCTGCAAATGGCGACGCTCAACCGATGGGGCTCGAACGTGCTCCACTTCGGCGTCGAGCGCGCGCGCATCGGTCGCGCGGGCCGCTTCCACTGGACGTTCGCGGCGCTCGGCGGAAAGCTCATGAAGTCCGACATGGAGCTTCACCTGGAGGGCGAGGGCTGCGAGGCGAAGTTCTCGGGCTGCTACTTCGCGAACGAGACCCAGCACTTCGACTTCCACACGTTCCAGAATCACGTGGTCGGAAACTCCGTGAGCGATCTCCTCTTCAAGGGCGCGCTCCGCGGACGCGCGCGGATGATCTACCAGGGGCTGATCCGCGTGCAGAAGGACGCGCAGCGCTCGGACGCGTACCAGGCGAATCGAAATCTGATCCTCTCCGACAAGGCGCGGGCCGACTCGATTCCCAGCCTCGAGATCCTGGCGAACGACGTCCGCTGCACGCACGGCGCGACCGTGGGGCAGGTGGACGAGGAGCAGGTCTTCTATCTGATGGCGCGCGGGCTCTCGAGGGACGAGGCCGAGCGGCTCATCATTTCGGGCTTCTTCGAGCCGGTGCTCGAGCGAATTCCTTCGGCGTCGCTCCGGACGTTGGTGACCGAGGCGATCGAACGAAAGGCGGCGAGCTGACGTGAAGGCAGCGGCGATCGAGCGAACCGTGGACTTCGCGTCCCTCCGGAAGGACTTTCCGATTCTGGAGCGGAAGGTCTACGGAAAGCCGCTCATCTATCTGGACAATACGGCGACGACGCAGAAGCCGCTCGCGGTGCTTCACGCCCTCGACGACTACTACCGCCGGTACAACGCGAACGTCCATCGGGGCGTCTACAAGATCGCCGAGGAGGCGACCGAAGCCTACGAGGGCGCCCGCGGCAAGGTGGCGCGGCTCCTGAACGCGCGCTCCGATCGCGAGATCGTATTCACGCGGGGAACGACCGAGTCGGTCAACCTCGTGGCGAATTCCTGGGGCCGGGCGAACGTCGGTCCCGGCGACGTGATCGTCCTCACCGAGATGGAGCACCACTCGAACATCGTTCCATGGCAGCTCCTCGCATTGGAGAAGGGGGCCAAGATTCGGTGGATCCCTGTCGACGAGAACGGGCGGCTGGACCTGTCCGACCTCGACGCGCTCCTCAAAGGCCCGGTGAAGCTGCTCGCGGTCACGCAGCTCTCGAACGCCCTCGGCACGATCAATCCGGTGACTGATCTCATCGGACGTGCGCATGCGGTGGGCGCCAGGGTTCTGATCGACGGTGCGCAGAGCGTGCCGCACCTAGGCGTCGACGTGCAAGCCTTGGACTGCGACTTCCTCGCGCTCTCGGGGCACAAGATGCTCGGCCCGACCGGGATCGGCGCGCTCTACGCAAAGCGGGACCACCTCGAGGCGATGCCCCCGTTCTTCGGAGGCGGGGAGATGATCCGCGAGGTGACGACCGAAGGCTCCACGTGGAACGACGTGCCGTTCAAGTTCGAGGCGGGCACCATGAACATCGCGGACGCGATCGCCTTCGGCGCCGCGATCGACTACATCCAGGCGATCGGAATGCCGGCGATCCATGCGCACGGCGTGTCGCTCGCGGCCGCCGCGATGGCGGCGCTCCGTCACATTCCCGGCGTCACGGTCTACGGGCCGCCGGCCGAGGAGCGTGGCGGCATCGTCGCGTTCACGGTGGCGGGAATTCACGCCCACGACGTGGCGGGCGCGCTCGACCGCGAAGGAGTGGCGGTGCGGGCGGGCCATCATTGCGCCATGCCGCTTCACGCGCGATTCGGGATTCCCGCTTCGGTGCGCGCGTCGTTCTATGTCTACAACGTTGCTTCCGAGGTGGACCGGCTGGTCGAGGGGGTGCGGAAGGCAAAGCAGGTCTACGGCGGATGAGCTTCGACGATCTCTACCGGCAGAACATCCTGGACCACTATCAGAACCCGCGCAATTTCGGAACGCTGCCGCACCCGGACATCAGCGTCGAGGATTCGAATCCGCTCTGCGGCGACAAGATCCGGATGGATCTCAGGATCGAGCAGGACCGCGTCGCCGACGTTCGATTCTCCGGCGTCGGGTGTTCGATCAGCCGCGCAGCGGCCTCCATGCTCACGGAGGAGATCAAGGGCAAGACGCTGGAGGAGGTGAAGCGAATCGGCCGAGACGAAGTGCTCGAGATGCTCGGCATCGAGCTCGGCCCGGTGCGCCTCAAATGCGCGCTTCTCGCGCTCAAGACGCTGAAAGTCGGCGTCTACGGAATTCGCGGCTGGAACGGGGAGGCGGAGGAATGAGCGAGGGAACGGCGAGGTTCGTGAAGGTCGGCCGCGTGGCGGACGTTCCGGACGGACGTGCGGAGATCTTCGACGTGGACGATCGGAAGATCGCGGTCTTCCGGCTCAACGATGGGTTCTACGCCATCGAGGACATCTGCACCCACGACGGGGGCCCGCTCGCCGAGGGCGAGGTCGAGGACGACGTCGTGATCTGCCCGCGCCATGGCGCGCGGTTCAGCATCCGGACGGGCGCCGCGCTATCGTTCCCGGCGGTGACGCCCGTGGAAACCTATCCCGTACGGGTCGAGGAGGGCGATCTCCTGGTCGGCCTCCCCGAGTAAGGAAGGAAGGAACCGGAAATGGCAACCGATGCCGAAATCATGACCGCGTTGGAAGCGGTCGTGGATCCCGAAATCCACCTGAGCATCATCGAGCTGGGCCTGGTTCGGGAGATCGACCAGAGCGTGGAGCCGCACGTGGTGCGGATGCTCCTCACGACGCCGTTCTGTCCCTACGCGCCGCAAATCGTCGCCGAAGTAAAGGCGGCGACGACGGCGGTGACGGGGAAGGAGACGGAGGTCGAGATCCTGCCCGAGCAGTGGACGCCCCAGATGATGCCGGACCCCGACCTCCTCGGTCGGTGGTAGGAGGCACAATGGCGACCAAACTCACCGACGCCGAACTGAAGCAGGGCCTCGCCGAGCTGCCGGGCTGGTCCGTCACGAACGGCATGGTCGGGAAGACGTACAAGCACGCGACCTTTCCCGAGGCGATCGTCTTCGTGAACGCCGTCGCGCACTTGGCGGAGCTCCTGAATCATCACCCGGACATCGACATCCGCTACTCGAACATTTCGATCGCGCTCGTGACGCACGACGCCGGCGGGATCACGCAGAAGGACCTCACGCTCGCCAAGCAGATCGAGGCGATTCGGAAGAAGGTCGGCGCCTCCTCCTGACGGACGGGGTTCTGCTACACTCCGCCGCGTGAGCGCGTCTCTCGTCCCACTCCTTCGCCCGCGGTCCGTCGCGGTCGTCGGCGCATCGCGTCGGCGCGACTCGATCGGCGGCGCGATTCTGCGCAACCTGATCGCGCGGCCGTTCCAGGGCCCCGTGTATCCGGTCAATCGAGACGCCACGCACGTCCAGTCGGTCCCCGCGTATCCCACCGTGGAGGCGATTCCCGGTACGGTCGACCTCGCGGTGATCGTCGTTCCCGCGGCACATGTGCTCGAGGTCGTCGAATCGTGCGCCAAGAAGGGCGTGAAGGCGCTGGTCGTGATCTCCGCCGGGTTCAAGGAAATCGGCGGCGAGGGCGTCGCACGCGAGACAGCGCTCCGCGATGCCGTGCGACGGCACGGGATGCGTCTCGTCGGTCCCAATTGCCTGGGAATCCTGAACACCGATCCCGACGTGATGCTGAACGCCACGTTCGCGCCCATAGAGCCTCCGGCGGGCCGCATCGCCTTCTCCTCGCAGAGCGGGGCTCTTGGGCTGGCCATCCTCGACTACGCCCGCGAGTTGAACCTGGGCATCTCCCAATTTGTGAGCGTCGGGAACAAGACGGACGTCTCCGGCAACGACCTGCTCGAGTTCTGGGAGAAAGACCCGGGAACGGACCTCATCCTCCTCTACCTCGAGTCGTTCGGAAATCCCTCGAAGTTCACGCAGATCGCCCGGCGCGTCGCCCGCGTAAAGCCGATCGTCGCCGTGAAGAGCGGGCGGACGCCGGGCGGATCGCGCGCGGCGTCTTCCCACACCGGCGCGCTCGCCGGTTCGGACGCCGCCGTGGACGCGTTGTTCCACCAGAGCGGCGTCATTCGAACCGACACGATCGAGGAGCTGTTCGACACGGCGCTTCTCCTGGGATCGCAGCCAATCCCGGCGGGACCGCGCGTTGGAATTCTCACGAACGCCGGCGGCCCGGGAATCATGGCGGCCGACGCTTGCGAGAGCGCCGGGCTGATCCTTCCATCGCTCGAGTCGAAAACATTGAAGGGACTTCGCGCGTTCCTTCCCGCTGAGGCGAGCACTCGAAACCCGGTCGACATGATCGCCTCGGCCCACGCCGAATCCTTCGAGAAGGCGTTGAAGCTCCTGGTCCAGGACAAGAACCTCGACGCGATCATCGTCATCTTCGTGCCGCCTCTCGTGACCGGCGCCGCCGATGTCGCGCGCGCGATCCTGGCCGGGGCGGCGGGAAGCAAGAAGCCGATACTCTCCTGCTTCATGGGATCGCACGGCGTTCCCGAGGGCCTTCGTTCGCTGAACGAAGGGCACATCCCGTCCTATTCGTTCCCCGAGGCGGCCGCCCGCACGCTCGCCCGGGCCGCGCGCTACGGCCAGTGGCGAAACGCGCCGGTCGGGAAGACTCCCTCGCTCTCAGGTGTCGACCGCGACAAGGCGCGATCCGTGCTCTCCCGCGCGACGGAGGGCGAGTGGCTTCCGGCGCCCTTGCTCCGTGAGTTCCTGGGAGCCTATGGGATTCGACTGAATCCCTCGCGCCTCGCGGCGAATCGCGGCGAGGCCGCGGCGGCCGCGAAGTCGATCGGCTATCCGGCGGTGCTCAAGCTCTGGTCGCCGGACGTGGTCCACAAGACCGACGTCGGCGGCGTGCGGCTCGGAATTCGAAGCGAAGGGGAGGCGGCGCGGGCGTTCGATGAGATCGCCGCGGCATTGAAGCATGCGGAGCCCAAGGCCCGGTTCGGCGGCGTGACCGTGGAACGCATGGTGTCGGGGGGCGTCGAGACGATCATGGGCCTGACCCGCGATCCCTCGTTCGGCCCGGTCGTGCTCTTTGGGTTGGGCGGAGTATCGGTCGAGCTGCTCCGTGACGCGTCGGTCCGGATCGCGCCCCTGAGCGATGCCGACACGGACGAGATGGTACGCGAGATCCGCGGGTATCCGCTGCTCGAAGGATACCGGGGAGGCCCGGCCGTGGACGTGGCGGGCTTGAAAGAGATCCTCCACCGCATCTCGCTTCTGGCGATAGAGAACCCCGAGGTCGTCGAGCTCGACTTGAACCCTGTGCTCGCGTTTCCGGGCCGAGATCCGGCTCTGGCGCTCGACGCGCGCCTCAAGCTGGGCGCGGCGGCGGGCACGCCCGCTCCGGTATGAAGACCGCGCTCGAAGCGGTGCGCCGCTTCTTTCTCTCGATGCGCCTCGAGGAGTGCATGACGCTCCTCCTCTTCATTCCGATCGCGATCGCCCTCGCGGGCGTGGCCAACAATCCCGCCGTGGCGCCGGTCCATCCCCTGGCGGTGAACTACCCGACGTCGTTCCAGCGCCTGATCACGCTCGTGGCGTCGGTCATCGTCTTTCTCTGGGTGGCGCGGACGAAGCCGCACTGGGGATTG
>DATEND010000057.1:0-7563 GCA_035275245.1 Candidatus Eiseniibacteriota bacterium | reverse complement strand
TCCGGCGGGGTCCTCACCCACCGTAACGATCGTAAGGTGCGGCACGATCCCCCGCGCCCGAAGCGCTAAGACCCGCTCCTTCACGCCGGCGCGGATTTCGGCGGCCAGCGGGGCGCCCGCAAGAAGGACTGCTGGCGTCGCGGTGGTCACGCCGCGGGCGCCGGCGTTCTTTGGGCCGGCTCCAGGGCCATGGCGATCCGGTCGATGTGGCGGCAGAGCCCGGTGGTCTCGTCGATCTCGAGATGCACGCCGTGGAGTCGAACGTCACCTCCGGAGGGCTCGAATCGCGTCGGCAAGGACGTCAGGAACTTGCGAATCGCTTGCTCCTTCTTTACGCCGATCACGCCGTCGTGCGGCCCCGTCATGCCCGCGTCGGTCAGGTAGCCGGTTCCCCCGGGCAGGATTCGCTCGTCCGCCGTCTGGACGTGCGTGTGGGTCCCGATGACCGCGGAGACCGTTCCGTCGAGGTGCCAGCCCAGCGCCACCTTCTCCGCGGTCGCCTCCGCGTGGAAGTCGACGAAGATGATCGGCGTCTCCTTCCGAAGCCGCGCGACCTCCTGCTCCGCCACGCGGAAGGGACACTCCAGCTCGCGCATGAAGACGCGCCCCATGAGATTCAGAATGCCCACCTTCACGCCCTTCCGGCTCGTCACCACCGTGACGCCGCGGCCGGGAACGCCCGGCGGATAATTGTGGGGACGAAGGAGGAGCGGCTCTTGATCGAGGAGCGGGAGCGATTCGCGGCGATCCCAGATGTGGTTTCCGCTCGTCATGACGTCGGCGCCGAGCCCCTTGATTTCTTCGAGGATGTCCTTCGTGACGCCGAACCCGGAGGCCGCGTTCTCCACGTTCACGATGACGAAATCGATGCCCATCGACGAGACGATTTCCGGAAGCAGGTCCTTGACGGCCCTGCGACCCGGCGACCCGAAGACGTCCGCGACGAAGAGAAGGTTCATACGCTCGGGCTCACTTCGCGTACTCCATGGCGCGCGTTTCCCGGATGACCACGACCTTGATCTGCCCGGGATACTGAAGCTCGCGCTCGACGCGTCGCGCGACGTCGCTCGCGAGCTGCGAGGCGCGCGCGTCGTCGATGTGCTTCGGCTCGACCATGATTCGAACCTCGCGCCCCGCCTGGATGGCGTAGGACTTCTCCACGCCCGGGAACGAATCGGCGATCTTCTCCAGGGCCTCGAGCCGCTTGATGTAGTTCTCGATGCTCTCGCGCCGCGCGCCCGGACGCGCCCCAGAGACCGCGTCGGCCGCCATGACGAGCACCGCGTAGAGGTTCTCGGCCGTCGGATCGTGGTGGTGATAGCCCACCGCCTTCACGACCTCGACCGGCTCTCCGTACTTGGCGCAGAAGTCCATGGAGATCTGCGCGTGGGCACCCTCGATCTCGTGCGTGACCGCCTTCCCCAGATCGTGGAGGAGGCCCGCTCGCTTGGCGAGCTGGACGTCGAAGCCGAGCTGTGCCGCCATCATCCCGCAGATCCAGGCGACTTCCTTCGAGTGCTGGAGAATGTTCTGGCCGTAGGAGGTCCGGTACTGAAGCCGGCCCAGTAGCTTCACGATTTCGGGGTGCATGCCGTGCACGCCCACCTCGATGATCGCGGCGTCGCCCAGTTCGACGATCTGCTCGTCGACCTCCTTCTGGACCTTGGCGACGATCTCCTCGATGCGCGCGGGATGGATCCGTCCGTCGGTGACGAGGCGCTCGAGCGAGCGCTTGGCCACCTCGCGACGCACCGGATCGAAGCCGGAGAGGATGACCGCCTCGGGCGTGTCGTCGATGATGACGTCGATGCCGGTCGCCGTCTCGAAGGCGCGGATGTTCCGTCCCTCGCGCCCGATGATCCGGCCCTTCATCTCGTCGCTCGGCAGGTGCACCACGGAGACGGTGTTTTCGGCGGAGTGATCGGCGGCGCAACGCTGGATGGCCAGCGTCAGGATTTCCCGCGCTTCCTTGTCCGCGTTCCGGTTCGTCTCCTCGCGGATCTCCTGGAGCCGCTTCGCGGCTTCCGCCTTCGCCTCGTTCTCGAGATTCAGGATCAGCTGCTGCTTCGCCTCGTCCGCGGTCATGCCGCTGATTCGCTGGAGGCGGGCGTTCTGCTCGCCGAGGACCCGGTCCAGCTCCTTGTCGCGGGCCTCGAGCGACACCGACTTGTCCCCCAGCTCGCGTTCCAGGCGCTTCTGGTCCCGCTCCTTCTTGTCCAGTACCTCGGCGCGGCGATTCAGGTTCGTCTCGAGATCTTGGAGTCGGCGCTCCTCGCGTGAGATCTCGCCCTTCTGTGTCTGGACCTCGCGGTCGAGCTTGGCCTTCTCGCGGAACCACTCGTCCTTGGCCTCGAGAAGGGCGCTCTTCTTCATATTCTCGGCTTCGCGCTCCGCCTCGCGAACGATCTTGGCGGCCAGCTCTTCGGCGCGGAGGACCTTTCCCTCGCCGATCCGACGGTGCGCGACCCAGCCTAGGAGAAATGCAAGCGCGCCCGTGACGAGCGCGATCAATACGACCGTAACCGGAGATAAACTCATGAGCGACTCCCCCCTTTATATAAAAAAAGCCCCGCCAATGCCGTGGGTGCGAGACTTTTGAACCTGAAATTTCCAGGTGGGCGCCCTTCCCCCGGGTTCACGTCGCCCGCGAAATGCGGGCCATCGCTACGCCGGAGGTACGAGCTCCCAAGTCTGAGTTTGTGGCTCAAAAATACCTGGCACATCACGAGCATGGCAGGGTTGCCGTGTTCCATGTCATGGGCGCTGCGTGTCGATAGACCTCCGAGTCGTGGGGAGACGCCGCCGGAAGGGGCTCAACGCTTTCGAACGGCCTCGTCCAGGGAGCGGCTCAACAGCTTGGTCCGCTCGGCCAACTCCTCGTGGAGTCGGTCGCGCTCCGTGCGCTCCCGAAAGAGTTCGTCCGCGATGTTTAGCGAAGCCAGAATGGCGATCTTGGTGGGGGTTCCGGTAGCGAGTCGGCGTTCCAGCTCGCGCATCTTGCCGTCAACGTGGGCCGCCACCCGCTGGATGTATTCCGGGTCGGCGCCCTTGATCTTGTACTCGCTGCCGAAGATGGTCACGCTGACCGTATTCGATTCCGATCCCACCGAAGTCCTTTCGCGTTCCGTGTCCCGGCGGCGGCCCATGACCGGATCGCTCCGGCCGGACCGCCCGTCTTAGGCGTGTACGGCCTTCTCCAACACCGCGAGCTTGGCGAGCATCTCCTCCACCCGCCGCGCCAGCGTCCGGCGCTCGTCGAGGAGCGAATTCCGCTCCTCCTCGAGCGCCTTGATGCGGGGCTTCACGTCCTCCGCCAGGTGGGCGTGCTTTCCCACGGCGGATTCGAGCGACCGCACCTTCGCCCGAAGCTCATCCCGTTCGCCCTCGAGTGTGCGCTTCTCGTCCTTCAGCTTCGCGACGAGGTCCGTAACCGTACGGACGCGCTCCTCGAGCGTCGTTAGTTCCTTCAAGATGCCGCTCATGCGCGGCGTGCCTCCCCTACGGCGCCTCGAACCTCCGCCCCGTGCTTGGACGACAGGGCGGCAACGATCGCCGCGATGGCGCTCTCGACCTCTCGGTCCGTCAATGTGCGCTCTGCCGAACGAAACTCGAGCGCGAAGGCCATGCTCTTCTTGCCGCGGTGTTCCCCGTCTTGGAATGCGTAGACGTCGAAAAGACGGGCATCGTGCAACAGCGGCCCACCCGCCGCTCGAATCGTTTCCATCAGCGCTTCGTGCGTTCCATCCGGACGCACCAGCACTGCCAAATCTCTTTTAGATGCCGGGAATCGAGGAACGTCGCGATACCGCCGGCTCGACGGAACCGCGTTTGCCAGCGCGGCCAAGTCGAGCACCGCGGCCCACGCCTGGCGATCGAGGCCCGCGAAGCGAGCCAGGGACGGGGCGACTTCACCCATCCGGCCCAGCCGACCCAATGGGGCGCTCCATCCGGCGCCCGTTCCAGGAACCCAACAAGATTCATGGTAGGAGCCGGTGCGCCACGAGTCAATTCCCAATGCCTCGAAGAGACCCTCGACCGCGCCCTTCAACTCGAGGAATCGATCCGACTCGGTCCCGGGACGGTTCCAGGGATCCGGCGTTCCCGTGACTAGGAACGCGACTTCGCTTCGCTCGGAGCCTAAAGGCGGGGGGGTGGAGCGGTACGTCTTCCCCACTTCGACCAGCCGCACGTCCGGCACGCCGTGGTGGAGGTTCCGCGCCGCCATCGTCACGAGACCCGGAAGAAGGCTCGTCCGGAGATGCTTGAGCTCGCGGCTCTTTGGATTCTGGAGCTCCCAGACGTCGGCGTCCGAGAGGCCTTCCCGCGCCTCCTCGGGAATCGTGCCGACGAGCGCCGGCCCGATCGCTTGATTGAAGCCGAGCCCGCACGCGAGCGAAACGATTCGGTCCGCCAAGTCGACGTCCACGGGACGCGGCGCCGGCGTCAGGGGCACCGTGCGGAGCGTGGAGGGAACCTCGTCGTAGCCGACGACGCGCGCCACCTCCTCCATGAGATCTTCCTCGATCTCGATGTCATGGCGGAACGAGGGCGCCTCGAACGTGCCGATGTCGTCGCCATCCTCCTTCGCCCAGTCGCCGATCTGTCGGATTTCGAGCGTCGCGAGCGCATGCGCCGTGGTCTCGCCGGTGACCGGCATGCCGAGGAGCCGCGCCATGCGACCACGCCGCAGGCGGACGTGCCGCGGTTCCTCGCGGCGGGGCCATGCGTCGACCTTGGATTCCGCCACCGATCCGCCCGCGATCTCCGCGAGGAGGCGCGCCGTCGCGTCGAGCGCCGCCGACACGGCGACGGGGTCGACGCCCTGGCCGAAGCGAACGGACGCGTCGGTCTCGAGTCCGAGGGACCGCGCCGCCGCCTTCGTCAGCGCGGGGTCGAACCATGCGGACTCGAGGACGACGCTCGTCGTCGCGGCGGTGACGCCGGAATCGAGACCGCCCATGATCCCCGCCAGCGCCAGCGGCTTGTCGCGGTCGGCGATCAAGAGCACGCCGGCGTGGAGCGGGGGCTTCCGTCCGTCGAGGAGGGTAAGCGACTCGCCCGGCACGGCGCGACGAACCTTGATCTCCTTCCCGCCGACCTTCTCCGCATCGAAGGCGTGGATCGGCTGGCCCCACTCGCGGAGCACGTAGTTCGTCGCGTCGACGACGTTGTTGATGGTTCGGAATCCGGCCGCCTCGATCCGCTCCACCAGCCATCGCGGCGAAGGACCGATCTTGATCCCCGTCACCACGCGGGCCATGTAGCGACCGCAGTCGGCGGGATTCTCGATCGACACGGCCGGCAGCGCCCCGTTCCCCGTCGCCTGGAGCGACGCCGCGGGCTTCAGGGGCCGGTCCAGCGCCGACGCGATCTCTCGGGCAAGCCCGCGCACCGAGAGGCAGTCGGTTCGATTCGAGGTGATCTCGACGTCGAGCACCGTGTCCTTGGCGCCGACCACCTCTTGGATTGGAATCCCGATCGCGGGGGCGCCCGGCAGCACCATGATCCCCTCGGACTCTTGGCTCAGCCCCAACTCGCGCTCCGAGCAGATCATGCCCTGCGACTCGACGCCCCGAATCTTCGCCTTCCGAAGCTTGGTGCCGTCGGGCAGCTTGCTCCCGATCTGCGCCACGGCGACGCGCTGTCCGGCGGCAACGTTCGATGCCCCGCAGACGATGGACAGCGTGGCGCTCCCGATATGGACGGTGCAGAGGCGGAGGCGATCGGCGTTGGGATGCGGCGCCACGTCGCCCACCTGCCCCACCACGATCGTGGGGTCGAACGACGCGCCGCGCTCCAGGGATTGCACGGGAAAGCCGCGCTTCGCCAAGAGCATCGCGAGCGCTTCCGGTGTTTCGGGAAGCTCCGTCCAATCGCCGAGCCAGGACCAGGTGACCTTCATCGCCTCATCTCAGAATTGCCGCAGGAAGCGGACGTCGTTCTCGAGGAACATGCGAATGTCGGGCACGCCATGTCGCAGTATCACGAGGCGTTCGATGCCGATCCCGAACGCGAACCCGGTCCAGCGCTGCGGGTCGTAGCCGACGTCGCGGAATACGTTCGGGTGCACCATGCCCGCGCCCAGGACCTCGAGCCAGCCCCCCGAAAGCGGGCCGCACACGTTGCAACCCGATCCGCCGCAGAAGAAGCAGCGAATGTCCACCGACGCGCCCGGCTCCACGAACGGGTAGAAGGACGGGCAGAAGCGGATCTCGGTCTTCGGCCCGAAGAATTGCTTCAGGAAGTAGTCGAGCGTTCCCTTCAAATCGGCCAGGGAGACGTCGCGATCGACGTAGAGCCCCTCGACCTGGTGGAACTCGACCTGGTGCGTCGCGTCGATCGCTTCGTTCCGGAACGCGCGCCCCGGGCAGATGATTCGGACCGGCGGCGGCCCGGAGTCCATGACGCGGACCTGGACCGAAGACGTGTGCGTTCGAAGGAGCGCGCCGCCGTTCAAGTAGAAGGTGTCGGTGGTCGCACGGGCGGGGTGCCCCTCGCCCATGTTGAGCGCGCCGAAGTTGTGCCGGTCGTCCTCGACCTCCGGGCCCGTCGCGAGGGAGAACCCGATGCCCGCGAAGATGTCCTCGATCTCGCGCATGCAGGAGGCCAGGAGGTGCCGGTGGCCGACCGGAGGGCGCCGTCCCGGGAGGGTGACGTCCCGCGAGGATGAGGCGGGCGCCGCTCCCAGTCGCGATTCCGCGGCGGCGAACGCGGCTTCGAGCCGCTGTCGGGCCTCGTTCGCCCGCGCGCCGACTTGCCCCCGCGCCTCGGGCGGCACGTCTTTGAGGCCGCGGAGAACCTGGGTGAGGTCGCTCTTTCGCCCGAGGTAACGGACGCGGGCCGCCTCGAGGTCGGTCGCGGAAGCGGCCGCGCCGAATGCGCGCTCCCCCTCCGCCTCGAGGGCGTCGATCCGTTCGATCATCAAGCCGGGTCCGCCTAGGCGGCGGCTTGGGCTTGCTTGGCCACCTCGGCCAGGCGTGTGAAGGCGGCGGCGTCCCGCACGGCGAGGTCGGCCAGGAGCTTCCGGTCGATCTCCACTTGGGCCGCCTTGAGGCCGCGGATGAAGGCGTTGTAGGAAAGCCCGTTCAACCGGGCAGCCGCGTTGATTCGAACGATCCAGAGCCGGCGGAAGTCGCGCTTCTTGGCGCGCCGGTCCCGATACGCGAACTGCATTCCGCGCATCAGGGTTTCCTTGGCGGTCTGGTACAGCTTCCGGCGTCCGCCGACGTTGCCCTTCGCCTTGGTCAGTACTTTCCGGCGGCGCTTGCGTCCCGGAACGACGGTCTTTGTGCGTGGCATGGCTTCAGTCCTCTTTTGACGCCGGCCCGAAGGCCGCGCGTCCTACGGTAGGAGCTTCTCCAAGTGGCGCTTCTCCGTCCTCTTGGCGATCGTAGAGGCGTGAAGCTGGCGTTTGCGCTTCCGGCTCTTGACGCCCAGGTGGTGCCGCGCGTAGGCCTTCGAGCGCTTGAATTTTCCCGTTCCGGTCCGCTTGAACCGCTTCGCGGTCGCCCGGTTCGTCTTCATCTTCGGCATGACGACTCCTGTTGGGTTATGGCTTTGGCT